>URSW01000022.1 GCA_900550625.1 uncultured Eubacteriales bacterium | reverse complement strand
CTTCAGCCCCTTGCGCTGATCTTTATCTTCGCGCTGATCCTTTCGTGGGTCCTCGCGCGCCGCGTATCCGCAAAGGCGGTCGCGCCGCTCAATTCTATCGACCTCGACCGCCCGCTTGAAAACAACGTATATGATGAGCTTTCGCCGCTGCTCACGCATATCGAGCGCCAGCAGAAGAAGATAAATTCGCAGAAGGCGGAGCTTGAAAACAGACGGCGCGAGTTCTACGCGGTCATAGAAAACATGAGCGAAGGGCTTGTGCTCCTCAGCACGAAAAAGACCGTGCTCAGCATAAATCCCGCAGCCGAAAAATTTTTCGGAACGGACGGCTCATGCGTCGGATGCAACTTCATCGAGATTGAGAGGGGACGCGATATCGAACGCGCGATTGACCTCGCGTCGGAATCCGGACATACGGAGCTTTCCCTCGGCAGAGACGGAAGAGAATACCGCCTGAACATAAGCAGGATCGATTCCGGAGAGGGCGCGGTCGGACTTGCACTGCTTACCTTTGATGTCACCGAGCGGGTATTTGCCGAGAGAAACCGCCGCGAGTTCACCGCGAATGTTTCGCATGAGCTGAAGACACCGCTTCATTCGATAATGGGAAGCGCGGAGCTTCTTGAAAACGGCATGGTCGCCGATGCGGATGTGCCGCGCTTCGTCGGACGCATTCGCGCCGAGGCAGCCCGCCTCGTTTCACTGATCGACGATATCATAAGACTGTCGCAGCTTGACGAGGGAGGCGATATGCCGAAGGAGACGGCGGATCTTTACGAGATCGCAGAGGAGGAGGTTTCGCGCCTGCGTGACGAAGCCGAAAAGAAAAACGTTAAGCTGAATCTGACCGGTGAGGTTGCGATCGTGAACGGCGTCAGCCGCCTGCTTCACGAGATCGTGTTCAATCTGTGCGACAACGCAATAAAGTATAACCGCGACGGCGGAAGCGTCAGCGTAGATGTGAAGGCTTCGGACGACGGAGCGGTGCTGACCGTTTCCGACACCGGAATCGGCATCGCGCCCGAGGATCGGCAGAGAGTTTTCGAGCGCTTCTACCGCGTGGATAAGAGCCGTTCGAAGGAGGTCGGCGGCACCGGTCTCGGACTGTCGATCGTCAAGCACGCCGTCATGGACATGGGCGGAAGCATCAATCTTGAAAGCACGTTCGGAGAGGGAAGTACGTTTACGGTCACGCTTTCCGGCGCAAACGCACAGGGCGCACGGTGACGTTTGGGTGCGGGGTCTGCCGGAGCAGTAAAGGCGAGCCTTACTGCTCCGCAGCGATATTTGCGTCGAACAGTATTCGCTTTGCGGGCTTTGAGAGGCGAATAAAATATCACCGAAACCGTAATGCTTTAATAACACTGTTGTCGTAACCGAATACAGTGCCTTTGGATATCTGAGATTTTGTATGGCTGCCGGGAGCTTTCCTACTCCGGCAGTCAGTTTCTTATGTATTCTATTGGGGTAATTGCCTATGTGGGGTTGACAAACTGCACAGCCGGGAGTATAATATTTACAGAATAAAAAATATGAGGAGTAGAAATGATTATTAACTTTTCTTGCAGATAAAATCGGGATATGCAGAGTGACTCGTTTTCATTTACGGGATAACTCTGCCCATTGCAAGAAGGTTAAATTTTCTACTCATAAACATATTGCATAGCTCCGTTGGGCGGGGCTTGGTTTGTCGTTTATGAGCCGCAGGAAGATGCCTTTCTGCGGCTCTGTTTTATTCTGCCGAAGATCAACAAAATCTATTGAATCGGAGGTGGAAAGCCGTGATTATCAGATAACGCTTTCTCCGGCGGAGAATCCCATATCACAAGGACGAAAAGCCTTAACTTTCCCAATATACGGAGGTTTATATGAAAGAAAATAAACAATTGAGAAAACAACTGTTCCTGCACAGCAAGGGCTGGCTTTCCGTAGCTATAGCAACAATCATCATTTTAAGTGTCTATAACATTATTGTCTCTTGGCTGCTGCAGAAAATAATCGACATCGCGGCGGGGACGGATTCAACGCCGCTTACCGACGTGATTGCGTTATCCTCTGTTTCGTTTGCAGTATTTATGGCTGCTTATGCTATCTACCGTACTGCCAGACCCCGTTATATTAAATCCGCCATGCTGCAGTACAAGTCGTATGTCTTCGGCAGGATACTTGACAAGCGTATCAGCTCAATTTCAAAAGAGAACAGCGGAAAAATCATTTCTGCGCTGACAAACGACATGCGTCCCGTAGAGGATTATTATCTTGACTGTATTTTAGCGGTCATTGATATGGGAGTGGGATTTGTCGGTGCATTGGCCTTAATGCTGTGGTATAACCCCATCCTAACTGTTGTATCTCTCCTGTTATCCGTTTTGCCTATTGCCGTTTCCGTTCCGAGTGCAAAAAAATTGGCTGCCGAAGAGAAAAAACTGTCTGACAAAAACGAAAGCTATGTAGGCATCATCAAGGACATTCTTTCCGGATTTGCAGTAATTAAGAGCTTTAGAACAGAAAAAGAAATATTAAAGAGATTTGAAAGCGATAACGAAAGCGTTGAAGCTGCAAAGTATGAACGCAGATATGCAGAAGAAAACATACATCTGCATTCTACTGCCGCCGGCGTGATCATGAGATTGGGTGTGTTCATCATCGGTGCATGGATGGCAGTATCCGGGACAGGTGTAACTCCGGGAATTGTTTTAGTATTCCTGCAGCTTTTAAATTATGTTATTTATCCGATTGAGAGAATACCCAAAATTCTCGCTAACAGAAAAGCGGCTGTCGCCATTATTGATAAGCTGGCAGATACCTTGTCCGAGGACTCCGGGGAATCCGTCGGTAAACTCCGCTGCACAATGACAAAACAGATTTGTGTCAACGATGTTACCTTTGGTTATGATGAAGGCAAGCCTGTTCTGAAAGGTATCAGCGTACAGTTTGAAGCCGGGAAAAAATACGCTGTTGTCGGAGGATCAGGCTCCGGTAAAACTACGCTTCTGAATTTGCTGATGCAGACCTACGAAAATTACGGCGGGAGCATACAGTATGACGGTGTTGAACTAAAAAGGATATCGTCTGATTCCTTGTTACGGGCAGTATCATTGGTTCAGCAGAATGTCTTTGTTTTCAATGATACCGTGTACAACAACATTACATTATACAAGCATTTTCCGGAGCAGGACGTTATGTCGGCTATGGAGCAGGCAGGACTGAGTGAATTTGTGCGCAGCCACGGTAAAGATTATGTTTGCGGAGAAAACGGCAGTGCATTATCCGGCGGAGAAAAACAGCGCATCTCGATTGCACGGGCATTACTCCGCAAAACAAAGGTCTTGCTTATGGATGAGGCGACAGCTGCGTTGGATGAAATTACCGCAAATGAAATCATGTCTTCAATTCTGTCCGTTGAAGATCTGACAAGCATTGTCGTAACGCATAAATTGGATGAGAATGTGCTTAAACGGTACGACAGAATTATTGCGCTGCATAACGGTAAGGTTGAGGAATGCGGCACCTTTGAGAAGCTGTTGGAGAAAAAAGGTTATTTCTATTCACTCTATACCGTTTCACAATAAGTATTTTCAAAAGCTCCGGGCGATTACCTATAATACAGATAAGCAGTCTGCTGAAATTGCCCTGCGTAATTTCCGACCGCTATCACCGCTCCGATAAGACCTTGATAAGCCTCCCCGCGCAAAAAGCTCCCGCCACATCGGGCGGGAGCTTTTTGTATGTTCGGACTTTATTTTGCACGGTCGAAGTTGTGGATCCAATCGACGGTGTAGTAGTAGATCAGAAATACGATCGAGCTGAGGGACCATGTGATCGGATAAACCCAATATACAACGGCGATCGAGCCCGTCATCGGAACGAAAACGGAAAGAATGGTCACGCGGATCACACACCAGCAGGCAAGCATGACGAGCATCGGCACCGTCGATTTTCCCGCGCCGCGGAGCACGGACGATATGCAGTGCGAGTACGCGAGCAGGCAGAAGAAGAACGCTGCGATGTGAGCGCGGTCGGTGCCGTAGGCTATGACCTCCGGCTTGTCATTGAATGCCGCGATAAGCTGGGGCGCCCACACGAACGTCACAAGGCCGATAAGCTCGGCTATCGTCATCGAGCAGATGATGCCGAAGCGTGCTCCGCGTCTTACACGGGCATATTCCTTAGCGCCGATGTTCTGCCCGACAAAGGTTGTCAGTGCCATTGTGAAGCTTGTGATCGGCAGGAAGGCAAAGCCCTCTATCTTGGAGTAAGCGCCGCAGCCCGCCATTGCCATGCTGCCGAAGGAATTTATATTTGACTGAACGACTACGTTTGCAATTCCGATTATCGAGTTCTGAAATCCGGCGGGCAATCCGTTCTGCACGATAATTTTCAGCATCGGAAGATCAAAGCGTATCTTTTTCGGGGACAGGCGGTATACGTCCTTCGAGCGCATAAGATGCGTGAGACAGATAATCGCACTGATGAACTGCGAGAGTATCGTGGCAAGCGCCGCGCCTTCAACCCCCATTCCGAATACGGTTATGAAAACGATATCGAGAATGATGTTTACAAAGGATTATCAGATAATACAGCGGATGGCGCGAATCTCCGACAGCCTGCAGGATTCCGGCGGAGATGTTGTACATTATAAGCCCCGCCGATCCCATGAAGTAAGTGCGCAGGTAAAGTATGGATTCGGACAGCACATTCTCCGGAGTTGCCATCCATACGAGAATCTGCGGAGTGAGCCATACGCCGAGTGCTGTAAGAACGGCGCTTGCCGCAAGGCCGAACGCGACAGTCGTATGTACGGCTTTTTCCACAAGCGCGTAGTTCTTCGCACCGAAATAACAGGCGATTACAACGCCGGCGCCGATCGCTATCCCGCTGAAGAATCCTACCATGAGAAATATCAGATTTCCGGATGAGCTTACCGCGGCAAGCGCATTTTCACCGAGAAAATTTCCGACGATCAGCGAATCGGCGGTGTTGTAAAGCTGCTGAAAAAGATTTCCGAGAAAAAGCGGAAGAGCGAAAAAGACGATCTTCTTCCATACCGCCCCCTCTGTCATCAGAGTTTTATACTGTGACGCTTCCATGTCATCCTTCAGCTTTTGCTTTCAAAAGCTTCCTTTCTTTTATCCGAAAAACGAACGGATCCCTCCGCCCGCAAGCTTATCTATTATATCACTCGGCGAAGGTAAATGCAACAAGCAAAAAACGGAGAATTTGCGGAATGTAAAATCTTCGTTTTCGGCTGATGCGATTTTACACTTCAAACTCTTCCTTCGTCGCCGAAAACATCCCGATTGCCGCGGCAATGGGAAGATTAAGACTGTCAATGTCGGACGTATGCATGATTCTGACCGGATTTGTAAAATCGGCAAAGCTGTCGGGCAGCCCGGTCGCCTCGTTTCCGAAAACAAGGGAATACGGTTTCTTGAATACGGTGCCGTTTATCGGATCGCTGCGGCGAAGCATGAAGGAATACATATTGTTTCGGCAAAACTCCGCCGAATATTTTTCGTAGCTTTCGTAATATGTAAAATTCAGATGAAATACGGCGCCCATCGATGCCCGTACAACCTTCGGATCGAATATATCGACCGCCGGAGAGACAACGGCGATATTGTTGATGTGAAATCCGACCGCAGTCCTTATAATCGTGCCGACGTTTCCCGCATCCGACGGATTCACCAGGACGACATGATTCCCCTCGGTTATGTGATGCTCGAACTTTCTGAAAACACCTATGACAAAGCAGTTTCCTTTGGGCGAAAGTATGTTGAACACCTTGTCGCTCACCGTCATCTTTATGTTGAACTTCTCGCAGAGAGCGTTCAGAGTGTCGTTGTTTTCGGTTTTGCTGTTTATGAAAACCTCTTCGACCGCCTCGGGAATGCATTTCAGAAGCTCGATTGTAAGCGTGGCTCCAAGCGTATACGAATAATCGCTGTCGTGTCTGTATTTTGATATCTTCATTGAAATTCCGCCTTTGTAAAAATGTTTGTCTGCCAAGGCCGCTTATCGGATGTGCGGGAAAGCCTGCCCGACGGACACCGTTCCGACGGGAAGCGGCGCATAGCTTTGATGTAAAAACGAGACCGTACTCGCATCGGATAACGGGGCTCGAGGGATAAGGTAAACGTGCAGTTACAGATTAATGACGCTTTGCGTCATTCTCGCGGACACGGTAAGTAAACGTGCAAACTCCGC
Source organism: uncultured Eubacteriales bacterium (assembly GCA_900550625.1). Classification (GTDB taxonomy): domain Bacteria; phylum Bacillota; class Clostridia; order Oscillospirales; family CAG-272; genus UMGS1312. The sequence goes on along the minus strand of URSW01000022.1, from coordinate 8,024 downwards.
TTTTATGTAATAAAACTTTCTGCAAATATTATACCACATTTTCTCTGGGTCTACAATCCTTTTCGAAGCAGCGTCCCCGTATGCCGCTCGCGAAGTTGAGGGAAAAGTGCCGCGTGTCACACCTGCGGCGGCGGGCATATACTTATAACAAAGAACCGTAACCGAGAGGGGAAAGCATAATGAAGATAGTCGTTGTCAAGAGTCCGAAAGCTCTGATACCGTTCTTGCGCCGCCTGTTCGGACTTAACTAGCTGCGGCGGACAAAAAAGAGGTTCACACCTTCGGTGCGAACCTCTTTTGCATTTTTCGAAAAGCTCGGATTTCCGCATCACTCCGCCGAAAAACGGCGGCGCGGACCTTACTGAAGAATCTTCAGCGAGCCGATGAGCGGAAGCTCCTTTGCACGTCCGTTTGCGGCGTTTACGATACCGATTATCATAAATGCAAGCGCGGCGATCGAAACGAGCGTGGTGAGAGTCGCGGGCAGAAAAGCACGCACTACGGGGATAAATCTGAGAATCGCGCTGACGATCCCGACCGCGATGCTGCACACAAGCTCGGCAATGAAGAGCACGATTCCCTGATTCACATGGAATTTCGCAAATTTCGAGTCCTTTGCCGCGAGCAGCGGAATGATGAACAGAATTCCGATGTAGGAGAGAAGCGCAATTCCCTTGTTTTTCTGAATGTCGTCGGGAGCGAATTCCGAAGTGGAATCCTTGGTGTTTGAGAACTGAGCGATCTTTTCGTTGATCGTGTCGGTGTTGAAGGCACCGTTTGCCTGATTGGCGGCACCTGCGTTAGCCTGAGCCGCAGATCCGGTATTGGGGGTCTCCTGCTGATCTCCCGTGGGAGCACCGCAGCCGGGGCAGAATTTTACTCCTTCGGGCAGCGAAGTGCCGCATTTTGAACAGAATGCCATATGTATAAAGTCCTTTCATTAAAAAAATGATTTTGAATTAAAATCCGCATGACAGACCGCGGACGACAAATACCGAAGAAGCCTCCGTCGGAGGCCTCTTCACTTTATTCGTCGTCTCCGACCTTGTCTTCGTTCTCAAGCTCGGCGAAAATGTCGTCGTTTCCGTCGCTTACGCACTCCGGCTCGAAATCGCTGTCGTCGCTGAAGCAGTCGTCATCGCAGAAATCGCAGTCTCCGCACTCGAAAGTGATCTTGAAATGCTTTTTGAAGATCTTGTAAAGAACAGCGGCGGCGGCGATAATGATCGCTACGACGCTGAGCGTTATCATAACGACCTTGCCGACGCTTACGCCTCTATCGTCTTTTTTGCAGCACATAGTGAAACCTCCGTAAATAGAATTTTCATGTCGGTTGTATAAATGGAGCAAGGATGCTTTTCGGACACAATCAACACTGTCCTATGATTATTATACCATACTTTCAACGGTATGCAATAGAAATTTTCAAAAATAAAAATTTCTTTTTTCGAAAACGGTGTGAAATTCCGCTGTGTTTTCGGGATTTTGCAAGATTATGGGGCTTGCCGTCCCGTTGCTCGCCTGCCGTGCGGAGCTTACTGCGTCCCTGAGCGATTTCCCGGCGATTCGGGGGATACCTTTTGAAAATCCGCGCTGCGGATCGGAGACGTAATTTGACAAAATGAAAAAATATGATATGATTAAGGGAGAGAAAATTCGGCGGAACACGCATCGTAGTTTTTGCGGAGAGGAGCGCATCGGGGAGATATTATGCATCTGTACAGAAAGAAATATACCGTCGATTTTACAAATTTTCAATATTATTCGGAAATGCACGGGATTATCGGGAAATCGCTTGATTTCCCCGATTACTACGGCTGCAATTGGGATGCTTTTTGGGATTGCCTGACCGATATGGTCGGGCGCCCCGTGCATATCGAAATTATCGGCATTGATGTGATCCGGCGCAAATTCGGAGATGCTGCCGATAAGATGCTGGAGATGCTTAAAGAATTTAAACATTACGAGGATGACGAATATGCGAACGATATTCAGATCGAGCTTGTGAGCGGCAGCGTTCGCGTCACTTTGGAATAGCGCTGCCGTACTCCGCGCGGGGTCCGCTCCGGAAGCATCACGGCATCATGAATCCGGGCGGGCTTCGCCCGAAGGCGGCTTTTTCGTGCGATCTGTCAGATCTTTTTGAGTGCAGGACGCGGTTTTGCCCTCGCGCACGGAGATATTATTAAAAACGGAAAGCTTTCTGTTGATTTTCCGGCGCGGCGGGAGTATAATAATTATAATAATCAAGAGAATTTTACGGAGAATGTCATGAAAGAACGGATACTCGTAATAAGCTCTGCAAACATTGACCTGTCTGTTAAAGCGAAACGCTTTCCCGCGGCGGGGGAGACACTGATATCCGACGGCGATTACGCTTACCTTCCCGGCGGAAAGGGCGCGAATGCGTCACGCGCGCTTGCCGCGCTCGGAGCGGATACGGTATTTCTGTGTCGTCTCGGCGACGATTCAAACGGTCGCCGCCTCCGCACTCTTTATGAGAGGGAAGGGATCGACACCCGCTTTATCGTGACAGACTGCGACGAGAAAACGGGGTTTGCGCTCGTCCTCTGTGAGGAGGGCGCGGAAAACCGCATCATAGTCTATCCCGGAGCGAATGCATACCTTTCGGCATCTGATGTCGAGGAGGCATTTACGTCGTATCCCGACGGAGTTTTCGTGCAGATGGAGATCCCGGACGAAGCGCTTCTTGCGGCGGGGCGCTTTGCCTCGGAGAGTTCCGTAAAGCTTATCGTGGACGCAGGACCCGCGCGTCCGGATTTCCCGTTTGACCGCCTCGGCAGAATAAGCATATTCTCTCCGAACGAGGCGGAATGTGAGGCGTATACGGGAATATATCCGACGGATTCGGAAAGCTGCCTGCGCGCCTGCGTTGCACTCGGGCGCATGATGAAGGCGGACAACATCGTTCTGAAGCTCGGAGAGCGCGGAGCCTTCGCATATGACGGCAAATTCTACCGCATAGTGCCTTCGTTTCGCGTGAAGGCGGTCGATACCACCGGCGCGGGTGACGTGTTCACATCGGCGCTTGCGCTGCGCACGCTTGCGGGAGACGATCTCTATACTGCGTGCACGTATGCGTGCGCGGCGGGGGCGCTCAGCACCGAGCGGCGCGGCGCGTATGCACCGACCAACACAGAGGTGCGCGCTCTTATGAGCCGCACGAGATAAAGTGCGTCCGCACGGACGGGAGGCGTTTATGAGACTGAGAACGGCAGCGCTTGCGGCGCTTCTTCTCGCATGTGTTTTTCTTTCGTCATGCGGGGGATTTGAGATACCGATACTGATCGGTTCCGGCGGAGAGAGCGGCACGACGGAGACGGCGAAGGGCGCGCCCCCCTCCGATACCGACGGGGATCGGGGCAGAACGGGTTATATATCCGTGCCGGAATGCACTCCCGGCGATGTTCTCGGATACTTCAACGAGGTTGCACTGAAATCGGAATACGGCGAGGATCCGGGAGTTCTCTGCCGCTGGGAGGATAAGATCGTATACGAAATAAAGGGTGACGCGACAGAGGAGGATATCACGCTGATCGAGGAGCTTGCCGCGCGTCTCAACTCGATCGAGGGATTCCCCGGAATACGCCGCGCATCGGGACTTGCGCGTGCGAATCTTGTGATCAGCTTCACCGACCGCGACGATATCGCGGCGTCGTTCGAAGCGGCTGACGAAAACTGCGCGGGCATGGCGGAATACACATGGGACGCGAACACGGGAAAGATATTTGAAGGGCGCGCCGCGATAGACAAAGAGCTCACCGACGAGAGAAAGAGTACGATCTGCGAGGAATTTCTTCAATCGCTCGGTCCCGCAAACGATTCGTACAAATACATAACGAGCGTGTTTTACCAGGGCTTTTGCACGGCGCAGACCCCGGCGGATGTTGATTGGGCGGTTATGGAGATGATCTATTCGCCGCGGCTTCACACGGGAATGAGCGCGATCGACGCGATCGGCGAGGCGGCAAAGCTGCTCGCATGGGACTGATTCGGCTTGACGCGGCGCTGCGGCTTGCACACGGACCGTTGCGGCTCATCGGACGGCGTGCACGAAGAATACTCACGCCGCATCGGACGGCGCGCACGGTATCCCCTCGGAATAAAGTAAATTGCGGAAGCGGGAAAAGCCCGCTTCGGTCAGAATAAAAAGGAGACGGACGTATGTTCAACAAAAAGCATCTTGCACTTCTCACGGATTTCTATGAGCTTACCATGGGAAGAGGCTATTTTCATTCGGATATGCGCGACAGGATCGCGTATTTCGACGTGTTCTTCAGACAGAACCCGGATTCCGGCGGATATTCGATAGTCTGCGGACTCGAGAGGATATGTCGCTATCTTCAGAATCTGTGCTTTGAAGAGGACGATATAGAATACCTGCGCTCGAAGAAGGTGTTCGACGAGGAATTTCTCGACTACCTCAAAACCTTCCGCTTTACGGGTGACGTCTGGGCGATCCCCGAGGGAAGCGTGATCTTTCCCGGAGAGCCGATACTGACCGTCCGCGCTCCCGTGATCGAAGCGCAGCTTGTCGAAACGTACATCCTTCTTACGCTGAATCATCAATCGCTTGTTGCAACCAAGGCGAGCCGCATGGTGCGCGCCGCAGACGGACGTCCGATCTCGGAATTCGGATCGCGCCGCGCGCACGGAGAGGACGCGGCGGTGCTCGGAGCACGCGCCGCATATATCGGAGGATGCGCATCGACCGCGTGCGCGCTTTCGGATAAGATTTTCGGAGTGCCGGCGGGCGGCACCATGGCTCATTCGTGGGTGCAGATGTTTGATTCCGAATATGATGCGTTCAGTCAGTATATCAAGCTTTATCCCGAGAATCCCACTTTCCTCATAGATACCTACAGCGTGCTTGAATCCGGACTTCCTAACGCAATCCGCGCGATAAAGGATCACCTTCTTCCCACGGGACGGACGAAGTGCGCGGTTCGCATCGACTCGGGAGACATCGCGTATCTTTCGAGAAAGACGAGGAAAATCCTCGATGAGGCGGGGCTGACGGACTGCAAAATCTTTGCGTCGAACTCCCTTGACGAATATATAATTGCGGATCTCCTGAGACAGGGTGCGCAGATCGACGGCTTCGGCATAGGCGAGCGTCTTATCACGGCGAAGAGCGATCCGGTATTCGGATGCGTATACAAGCTTGCTGCTGTCGAGGAGGAGGACGGAACGATTACTCCGAAGATCAAGATAAGCGAGAACGTCGGCAAGATAACGAATCCCCATGTGAAGGATGTGTACCGTTTCTATTCCAACGAAACGGGCAAGGCGGAGGCAGACCTTATTATCCTCAGCGAGGAGACGATCGAGGACGGCGAGCCGATCGAGATATTCGACCCGGACTACACATGGAAGCGCAAGCTCATGACGGACTATACGCTGCGCCGCCTCAAGGTGCCGGTATTCAAGAACGGCGAGTGCATATACAATTTCCCGGAGCTTGACGAGATACGGGCTCACTGTGCACGCGAGCTCAATACGATGTGGGAAGAGGTGCTCCGCTTCGACAATCCGCACCATTACTACGTCGATCTTTCCGAGAAGCTTTGGACTCTAAAGCATGAGATGATCGATCACGCGAAGAACAGGGACAAAATCAAAAAATAAAAGACAAGACCGACTTGCGGCCTTTCGTCAACAAAAAAACGGGCTGCCGCAGATGAGAAAAGTTCATTTGCGACAGCCTTTTCGGTGTCGGTTCGAGCTTTGCCGAAGGGGGTGTGCCTGCCGTTCGGTGACGGCAGGAAACGGAGTAAGACAATTCAGCAAACAAAGATCACGAAAAATCCGGCGCAAGATTTGCAATATAATCGGTACTGATTCCTCGACCTGATTGCAGCTCTTTTTCCGTGAAGTTCTTTGATGCATACCGCTCGGTATACGGCGTCAAAATGTCCGGCGCATATTTGCTTAGGTATTCGCACGAATACTCGTAGTATTCAAGACGTCCGTCATCAAGCATCTTTTTGCAGAAGTCCGTGACGACGCGGTTCTCACTCTGATTTTTGATGCCGCTCAGCGGAATACAGTACGGAGTTTCGCCGATCACATAGCAGATCGCCCGATCGGACAGAACCTTCACCCCGACACCGCCGATGTCCACCCTCTCGAAACCGTCGCTCATTATTATCCGGTTTCCCTGTATTTCGGTGCTCATGCCGTATGATTCGCCGTCGATCCTGCATTTGTAAAGAGGCTTGTCGGCATACCGTATTTCGCATTTCGTCATGCAGTACACTTCTTTTGAGGAACCGTCCCCTTCAACGCGCGAGATTCTCACGACAGACGTGTCGGCATAAAAATCCGCAGTGCTGTGAGATGAGCTGTTTCCCGTTATATTTGTATTCTTCAATGCGGACTGAGGCAGAAGCACCGTTTTTACTCCGCAGATCATAAAGCACATCACGAAAATCAGGAAAATCCTGAGGATCACTTTGTCAAGGGTGACCTTTTCTTTGTTTTCGCTTTCGTTTTTCGCCGCGCGGGAGAAGAACGCCGCCGTAAATATTATTATTCCCGATACGGCATCGAGCACTGCGCCCCTCGCTCCGTGCATGAAATCCGTGTTCTGTATGACGGTCAGCGTTTCGGCGCCAGACAGCGTATATTTTTCCGCAGTCCTCCGGATAGCGGCGATGTCCGCAAGGTCAAGCGCTGCGGCGATTGTCAGAGATACGAAAAGAAGCACGCACGCCGAAATTATCAGATTCTTGTTCTTTGGGCTTCTCTTCAGGCGAAGAACGCGGAGTATGACCGAAAAAACTAACAGCCATTCGAGGACGATGCGCAGATCGGAGACAATGAACGCATAATATCCCGAAAATGAATTGAAGAAAAGCTGCAGAGCGTCAAGAAGCAGAACCGCCGCGAGTACCGCGATCAGTGAAAAAACGTATTTTATGACGGTGTATTTTGAATCGTAATCTATTGTCCTCGAAAGTATCCGAAACACCGACACGAGATACACCGTGATGAAGATGCAGTATATCAACGAGGTGACCGCATCCGACACAAAGCCGGTATTCCCGAGAGATATAATTATCCCCTTGGGATACGGCAGCCCGAAAAAATGCATAAGGGCGGAAAACATTATCCCGGCGGTCCCGACGGCGTAAAGACTTCCTTTTTTGCTTATTTGTTTACCTTGAAATGTTGTCGGCGCAGGGAGGCGCATTGCACCTCCCTGCGCCGTGACGGTCATTTATCTTCGGGAGTGAAGCCCTCTTCCTCGAGTGCGCGGGCGAGCTGGTCGGGACATGACGTGGGCTTTGCTCCGCAGCGGATCCCGCGCAGGCGCTCGACGACCTCGTCGGCTTTCATTCCTCGGCAGAGAGAGGCAACGCCCTGCGTGTTTCCGGAGCAGCCCCCGATGAATTTCACCGATTTTACGGTGTCTCCGTCAAGCTCGATCTCGATTTCGCGGGAGCAGGTCCCGTGCGTGGTGTATCTTATCTTGTTCATGTTTTTTCGCTTTCGTCGGCGAAAGCTTCCTTTCTGTTTGTTTTTGTGACATGTTTTATAACTGCGTGAAGCGGCGCGCCCCGATCGCGGATCGGGCGCTGCGGAGCTTTGCGTATTTTCGCGGTATCAGAACAGCCCGGAGATCACGCCGTTTTCGTCGACGTCGATCCGCTCTGCGGCGGGGACTTTCGGAAGTCCCGGCATCGTCATTATATCTCCGGTGAGGACGACCGCAAATCCCGCGCCTGCGGAGATCTTCACCTTTTTCACCGTCACGGTGAAGCCCTCGGGCGCGCCGAGCTTCAGCGGATCGTCGGAAAAGCTGTACTGCGTCTTTGCGATGCATACGGGTACGTCTCCGTATCCGAGCTCCTCGAGGCGCGCGATCTCCTTCTCAGCCTGAGGCGTAAAGCTTACGCCGTCGCCGCGGTACACCTTTTTCACAACGGCTTCGATCTTTTCCGCGATCGGCATATCGGACGGATAAGCGAACGTGAAATCGTTCTCCTCTTCACAGAGAC
>URSW01000021.1 GCA_900550625.1 uncultured Eubacteriales bacterium | reverse complement strand
GCAAAAACCGTGGTTTTATGTACTCGGACTCCTGCTTCCTGCCGTTGCCGAGAAGCTGACGCTGTATTTCCTCGGGGCGTATCTATGCGGGGTCAGCCCATTCCGTGTCACGGCGGCCATGGAGGCAATCGGAAGGGTCGAACCGTATGCGGTACTCTTTACACGGATGCCCATGCGGTACGCAGTCAACCTGCTGTTCTTTAATGGGACATATATTCTTTGTGGCATCGCCTTCCCTGCACTCTGCTTTTTGGGCTTATACTTACTGCAAATAAAGACCGCCCGGCAAACCGGTAGTTTGGAAAGCACCTGAAAGGGGCACCGAAGTTTGGCACAGCATTACCATCACAGGCAGCCGCTCACATGCGGTTGCTTTTTTGTAAAAAGAAAACCACGCGATAGTCGCGTGGTTGAAAAAAGGATAACCGGTGAAAAAACTCCTTTTGTGCTGAAACAGCAGAAACCTGTCAGTCAAAATAACAAAGGCACAAAATGAAATACCACCCGCTTCGCGAGTGGATGTTTATTGCCTAACCTCTCTTGCTGCCCGTAAACGGGTCCGTATATGCCCAATTAACCCAAACGCGGAACACAACTCTTTCCGGTTATTGATCCGATCGGAGATTATGCGATTTATCTCGATAATGCGGCGTCAGAGCTTTGCACCGGATCTTTTCATAAAATTGATTCCATCGTCGGGAAAGCCGCTGTAAAGAATCGGTCGGCACATATTCAGGCGTAGAATTCAAGCTGCGGTATTCCGTTTGCACAGCATCGTTTTACCTGCAAAAATTGCGTTCTATGGCGGTCCTTATAACGCACAGATTGCGGATGATTCGAGGATTTTTCCTTTTCGGTCTGCTCATATACGATCTTTTCTGAGCTTCGTGTTCATTCTCATAGATATGTAAATGTACGCCTAAAAGCCAGGTCACCTTGGACACAAGTTTCTCACTTGTGGATTAACAACGATTTGGTATGTCGTCAAGGCTCATCTTGGAGCTCCTTTCATAGGGATGGAAATTTGCTCGCCTTGAATGAAAAAGCCTCTGCGGTTTTGAATGATACTCATTTCAAGTTTTTTCTTTTATAGCGTTCCTTACATTCGTCGATGATTTTAATCGCATCCTCTTTGTCGTGATAGTCCCCTGTCGTAACGTCAATGCCTTGGAGAACTTTGTAGTTTTCAAAAAAGTTCCGTATTTCTCTCAAGATGAAATCGGGAAGTTCGTTCAGTTCCCGATAATTTGAGTAGCGCGGATCGCAGTCCACAACGGAAATCAATTTATAATCGGGTTTTCCTCCGTCAGTCATTTCAAGATATCCGAGAACTCTCGCCGGCACATAACACCCCGGAAAGGACGGATTATCACATACAACCAGAATATCCAGCGGGTCACCGTCGGGTGCCAAAGTGTTTTCAACGCTGCCGTATTCGGTCGGATAAACCATGGAAGCATACAGAACTCTATCCAACTTGATTTTTCCGGTTGTCGGATCGATTTCGTATTTGTTTTTCGAATGAAGCGGGATTTCGATCAATGCTTCAACTACGGTATTCATCACTCAAAAATCCTTTCTGTCATCAGCGTACTGCGGTCATTTTCCGCTGCACCTTTTTTGTTTCTTACCGCTACCACATGTGTAAGGGGTATTGCGGCTGACTTTTCGTTTGCAGTTGCCGTACCGGTTGACAACTGTATCTCGGCAAGTTTCTTCAAGATGCGGACTCGAACCGAACCGTTCGGCATTTTCATTGTCAAAAGCTGACTGTGAAAAATCTCTATATCCAATTTCCATTTTTTCAGCGCCTGACGGATATTTGGCCCGAGGGATCGACTGCTCATGCCCGCTCGGCGGATACATGTCATGCAGCTTCTCCGGGGTGTATCCGAGGCTGCAGGGCATTCTTACCGTTTTATGATAATCGTTGTACAGACTCGCCAAGCGCTCCGCATCCCTGAAAGAATTAAATGTTATACCGAACTCCTTCAGGCAGGCGAAAACATCCTCCGTCCGTCCAGCAATACAGCGCACGATGTCAAAAATATTTTTCAAAAAACAATCTCCGTCGTTTGAGGTTTACGCCTAACTTTTTTCTGACGAGTCTGCAAGGAGAAGTATTTTTTCATCCATGTCATCAAGCACATGAAGGACGGCGGCATAGCCGTCGACAGAAGCGGAAGGCTCTCCCCTTTCCACCTTTCACAAAGTAGCCCGGCTGATCTCTGCCTTCTCGGAAACAGTTTCCGCGGACAGATTTCTCTGTATCCGTGCATGCCTGATTTGTTCGCCCATTCTTTCCGGAATACTCGGTGTTTACTATGGTGCCGAGGCGACCTTTTTCCCATAAAACTCCTTCCCTTGTTGTTTATAATTATATACGACACAAAACCCCATGTCAATATTTATAAAAATCTTTTCACTGAAAACTCTATGCAAAAGCGCTCTGTCAATACAGCAAAAGCACCATATTTAGTTTTATATCATCGCAAGCATACTATATATAGATTTTTCATCGCCTTTTACCGCCACATCATGTATACCGACAGTACAAGACTCTTAAGCCGGAGGTGGTGAAATGATCGGTGACTTACAGAAGGTAACTTTACTGAATTTTCCGGGTAAAGCCGCCTGCACGGTGTTCCTGACAGGATGTGATTCCGCTGCCCTTATTGCCATAATCCCAAGCCTGCTTTGCCGCAAGACAGAAAAAAAGATAGCCCTTGATTGCCTTTCATCTCAGCAATCAAGGGCTATCCCTCACTCTTGATATCTAACATCTTTTTTTATACCTCTCTTTCCTTGTTTGGTGGCACCTCGCTGTGTCCGCCAAATCTACGCCTCTCTATATATAAACACCGCAGTGCGATGACCTTGCCTGCTGAAACGGCTTGCATTTCAGGCGTAATGTCGTCTTTCGGTGCCGAGACTTTTCTCCCTTAAAACATTATATAAGGGAGCGAGCACTTAGGTCATTGGAATCACCTCTTCCTCTTTGCATCTATAGAATAGCATATTTTTCTCAAAAAAACAATCGGCAGGATATACGAATTCCGACATTCGGTTTTATGCTTATATACAAACTTTTTCTTTTTGTTTTGTATGTATTGACCAATCGGGTTGTTGTGTGTTATAATAATAGTGTTGTGGGGAATCCGGCGGAACAGCACCGTCGGACTTTTTTGTGCAAGAAATATCTTACCCTTTTTTCTTCAAGAAAACGTGCTTTCTCCCTCCCAAAAGGGCTATTAAAACAAAAACAGTAGAAAAAGTTACAAATATATGATATAATGTATTTGCTTATCCGGCAAGATCGGTTAAGCAGAAAAGCAATACGAGAAAGGAGATCACGGAAAATGACCAAAAAAGAAATCGTTGATGCAGTTTCCGCAAGTGCAGGTGTATCTAAAAAGGATACCGCCGCTGTCATTGACTCGCTGCTTGCTGCGATTACCGACGCTGTCGTGAAAGGCGACTCTGTCCGGTTCACAGGCTTTGGTACATTTCAATCGCGTAAGAGACCTGCACGCGCAGGGCACAATCCCGCTACCGGTGCCACGATCGACCTCCAGGCTTCTACCGTTCCGGTTTTCAAGGCCGGCAAGGCATTTAAGGATGCTCTGAAGAAGTAACCGAAAAAACAGGACTTACAGCACAGAGGTACTGTAGGTCCTGTTTTTAGAAAAAAATAATACGGATCGGACGGTTCTTATGATGGATAAAACACAAACCAGCCCCTTTGAGAGTGCACAGGAATTTCTTGTCATGCGAAATCTTTATGAGTCTGCCGTAAAACAGCTGGCTTTGAAATTTGAAGTGCTGAACAGCGAATTCAACATACAGTATTCACGCAGCCCCATTCATCACATCGAAAGCCGAGTAAAATCTGTGCAGAGCATCATGGCAAAGCTTACAAAGAAAGGTATGCCTTTTACCATTGCCACCGCCAAAGAAAATATTAACGATATTGCCGGTGTGCGCGTTGTCTGCAACTATATAGATGATGTGTACCGTGTAGCCGAAATTTTTGAACGGCAGAAGGATGTGGAGATTCTCAAAAAGCAGGACTATATCAAGGAGCCGAACTACAACGGCTACCGTTCCCTGCATCTCGACACCCGTATCCCGGTATATCTTTCTGACAGAACGGAGTATGTGGTAGCGGAGATCCAGCTTCGCACGATTGCCATGGATTTCTGGGCAAGCCTTGAGCACGACATCCGGTATAAGGTGGATAAGACCAAGCTGCCTGAGGGAATCAACAAGGAAATGTTCAACTGCGCCGAAAAGATAGCGGAAATCGACCGTCAGATGCAGGATATGTACCGCAGAATCAAAGCAGCGGAAAAAGCCGATTAAGCAAAAACAAAAGAACCGCCTTCGGATTCCGTAATTTCCGGTTTCCGAGGATTGCATCGCGCATAATATCGGTTATTCCTTTCATCACATTAGACGGGCAGTCGGCATGATAAATATTAAAGCAGGCGCACAGCTCCCTTTTGTACCGGGTCTGTGCGCCTGTTGGCTTTCTGTCATTTTTCTTTTACGGCTTTGGCATCGATACAGCCGCACCGGTGTCATATTCAAAATTACACGATCAAAGTTGAGGTTTTGTTAGACGGTCATTGAACACCGTGCGACAAAGCCGTATTCCGCACGGTTGCCACTATGCCGTTCGGCTATGATACGGCAGACATATTTGCCGTTTATCAGGCTGAAGGAGTACTTTCCGTCCGAGCGGTCGATATTGCATATATCCTCAACGCTGCCGCCTTGTTTAAGACATTTTTCCGTCACGGTATAAGGCTTTGTATCAAAAAGCAGCAAAGCTTCTGTCGGTACTGAAGCGTTTGTTTCGGGCGGATTATTTTACGCCCGGATTCCGGTGCCGCAGGCATTTGTATTTGTCCTCTGACCGCCTCCTTCCGATGCCGGAGCCGTCCAATCACAACTGCAAAGCACGGCAGGAAATCCGTCGTTATCGATCTCTGCATCCGCCTTGAGTTTGACCCGAAGAGACGGAACGTCGGTCTTGGAGTCAACCTTCCCCTTTTACTTCAAACTCAAGGCTGTTTACCATCGTTCCGGAGAGCTCAGAACCGCACTGAAATTGAAATGTTGCCTGAAAACGATATCTCTCGTTAGGGATCAACTTATACTGAGCCGGAATCGTATAAGAAATCCTGCCGACAGATCCGCTGTTTATACTGTAGGCTATAGCGGGAAAGAAGAGCTTCGTATCAATTTTCTCCCAATTTCCGTCCTTCAGTCGATACAGTTCATATGCTTCGCCGTATACAATGGGGTTTCCGGAGCTATTGATCCACCTCAAATCCAAAACAACATCCGAACCGACCTCGCGGACGTTGATCACTTCAAAACTTACTCCCGCTGAATCGCTTTCGGCTTTCAGAAAACGAAACTGCCCGAGCTCACGAGCCTTGCTCGTTGCCTGTCTGCCGTATCGGATATATATTACCGTCGCAAAAATGCAGGCGGCAGCGGTTATCAAGGCAAAAATTAAGACCCATATGGCAGAAACTCTTCGCTTTAACATTTTCGGTCACCTCTTTTCATTAATATCGGAAGCAGAATCAGAACAAAATATCCTGCGGTGCATAAAAGATCGGTCAATGCCGGGAACAATCTTGTGCTTTGCGTGAATACATAAAATAACAGGCAGCCTGTCTCAAGGCAGAGAAAAGCAAACGGCAGCCATCGAAGAACCGCGCCGATCGTTCCGGCTTTTCGTCCTCCCCATAGCACGGCGGCGAGCCCCGCGCATAGGAGAGCCGGCGGAGTGCTATACCACAGCCAGCCGGAAATGCTGTGCAGTGCCATACCAAAGAGCGTCTCATACGGTGTACTGCCGCGGTAAAAGAGCCGGAGCGACATATATACCGTCGTCACAAGGAACATAAAAAAGATATACAGCCCCGAACCGATGCAGGCGACATGTCTCTTCTCGCTCCACAGCACAAGAAGCGAGGTCGTGAATATCCAGAAGCCGTAAACGGAAGTGCTCCAATATGCCGCCGCCCACAGTCCGTCAGACGGAAATTCAAAGATGAAGACAACCAAAAGTCCGCCGAGTATTCCGAAAACCGCTGTCAGCAGATAGTGCAACGGACGCCCCTGCAACAGAGTCCTGCAGCAAAGCGGGCTTGCGTCGTTTTTTTCAGGACTGCTCTTTCCCACGGCTCTTTTTCCTTTTAAGAATCAGCAAAACAGCAATCACAACTCCGCCGATCAGCACAAAGCCGACAAAACCTGCAAGCAGGAAGACCGGATTGAACGGAATCGATTGCTTTGGAGGTCGAGGATGCTCTGCTTCCGACAATGTGAAGGTCAGTTCTTTCTCCGGCAGTCCCGGCATGGTCAGCTCATAGCCCTTTTCCGTCCCTGAAAAGCTGCCTTGATTGTTTTCGGTCATGTAATACGGTGTGTTTACCACGATTTTCAGATCTCCGAACTGCGCCCATGTCTTTGCGGGAGAGAGCAGATAGGTGTAGGTATAAATACTCGGCGTGTAGCCTGCATCAATTGCCGGATACAGTGGGGCTGTTACCGTGTTTATCAAAGTCTGTCCCGGTTCCAGCGTCATGGTATACTCATACCACCGCATCAGAGAAAAGGCGGATTTTTCGGTGTAAATTCCGCCGTACATCCAATCCTTTAAACCGGCGTTCAGAAATGCGACCTGCGCATTATACCAATCACTCTCCGATATGCCGGAGCTATTGTCGTATCCCCTGAAAGCAAAATCCCGAAATATCATCTGTTCGGAATATTTCAATGTAATATTGCCGTCAGTTTTCTTTTCACACGCGCCGTTTTCATAAAGTGACCACGCGATACCGTCCTTCGGAAGTTCACCGAAAATATATACGATAAGTGTGTCGCCGTTTTTTGCCCAGCCGGATATTCGGATACTGTCTTTCAGTGCAGCCATGCGGCTCTTTTCCTCCCACAGCACCCGTGTTTTTGTCGGATCCTCACGCAGAACAAAAGCAGCGGTTGCGGCTTGATTTTCGGGATCGATGCCTTCAACGGAATATTGCTGTACCCAAACAGGGAGATCGGGACGGAAAAAGCTGTCCGCGATATATCCGTCTGTCAGCTTCGGCATATCCTCATCTAAAGAGAACTGTGTTCCCCTGTCTTTCAGCGTGTGACGCACGTTAGCCTTGATCAGCTTGCCGTTGACCGCAACGCCGAACCTATCGGTCTCCAAAGCGGCAGTATGCTTGCCGGTATAGGAATCGTAGATATATTCCCCGTAATGAGGCAGATTGCCGAACGGAAAGACAAGCGTGGCTGTCACCGTATAGTCGGCAGGGTTGCGGAAGGTGTACTCAGCCGTGACCTTCCCGGTATAAGCGAGGAATTCTTCGGCGCTGCTATAATAATTTTTCGGAAACTCCTGAACATCGAAGGTTAAAACCTCCCTATCCACCACGAGCGGGCAGTTCTTGTCTTTTATGAGTGAGCCGGTGCTGTCTGTTCCGCTCCAGTGACGCTGAGCGGAGTTGGCATGAGTCGACTGAATAAATACGGCACTGAGCAACAGAACCGTAAAAATCACTGTAATTACTTTTCGTTTCATCTCTTTCACCTCCACTGCTTTCAGCAAACCGTTAACTGTACATTACTTCCCGATAACTGTGACTGTGCCGATAAATACCGGCAGCCCGGCTGCGTCGTCTATAACGGCATAAACAAACGGACGGTCAAGCGTCACTTTATAAACACCCTCCTCAAGGGCGGCATATACCGTTTCCACAGCGGTCGCCGCACCGGCTTTTGTTCCTTTTTCGTCCACGGCGATATATGCCTTATGCAGCACGCGGCTGATGAATATATTGCCGCTGTCAGAAGATCCGAGCGCCGAAAAATCCGCTTTTGACGGTTCAAACGGATTTGTCATACCGAGCGCCTTAAGCGCACCGCCCATTTCAATGTCATAATCGTAGGAGAACTTCGGTATCGCTGTTTCCACCGGGATATCTTTGGCGTTTTTTATTGTGTCAACAAAGGACTTCCCTGTCATGGAAGCAACATAGTCGCTGAGAGAAATATCCCCGTTCGGCAGAAGCGCAGCAAAGCCGTAACCGTTCTTGTAAGGCCTGATAAAACCGGTTGCCTTGCCGTCGTCAAGATAGCTGTGCTCCTCCGAATACATCATCGGAACAGTTTTCTTTGTGCTGTCAATGGCGGTAAAAGCTCCGTCCCCAACCTCGTCCTTTTTATAAATATTCTCCCACTCAGCGTCGAACAGAACGGTGTTGATCAGATACATTACGGCGTCGGAATCAATACTATCAATGATTTTCTCTATCTTGCCGTCGGTATTCTTCTTTACCCGGTTGTTGATATCCCGCAGCGTTTTCCCATCGAACGGCGATTTGTATGCCGCAGCACCGTAGTAATCCGCGTTTTTCTGCAAAAAAGCCTTTTCCGCCGTAAATCCGTTATCCCTGAACCAAACAGAATTTGCGATATTCAACTTTGACGTTTTTTCGGAGGGCAGTGTCTTTATATAGGAATACAGATATTCGTTCAGCGTTTCCATGGGAATATCTCCGCCGAGCAGAGTTTCCATTTGTACAAGAGTCTCGCCCTTCGCTCCGTTTGCCGTCATGGAGAGCGCCAGCATGACCGACAGCCGGAAAGATTCATCACTACATTGCAAGAACAGACAGACATAAAATAACAGCCGTCCGTCGTCTTGTCTTCATCACAATTCCCTCCGAATTTTTCTGATCCATGTGCATTGTATGATGTGATCCGAATCACGTCTTCACGCAATTTTTCACTGAATCCGTTGAGATCGTCATAACCGATTGATCCTTCATTGACTAAGCGGCAAAGGTTAGCGAGAATCTCCGAGCTGCGCATTTCGGCCTGCAAACCGGTGCAGCGTTTATCCCGGCGTATGCGTTTATACAGTTCCCAAAACTTTTTCGCTTCCGAGCCGTCACGACTGAGCAGCTCAATGTATTTGGTTCAGCCTCCCGATATACGCTTCCTGCCATCCGGCGATTTTTTGCAAAACAAAAGCTGATCCCGATTTGAAGACCAATTTGCCTGCATAGTTTCACCTCCGCAGTTAAATTATCCGTCATTCAAACAGATATCTCTTCAGATGGTCGGCAACCGCTTCGGAAACCTGCTTGACATCTTTACCTGATGTATTGATAAGCAGATCGTAGTTTTCACGTGCTCCCCATTTTTGTCGGCTGAAATAGTTGTAATATCTTGCCCTTCCTTTATCGATAGAGCGTATATTTCTTCTAATCTTGGAATCGGATAAGTTTTCATCCTCCGGGCTTCGTTCCCGGCAGCGTTTCAGTTTGCTCTCTGCATCCGCATAGACGAAAATACGGAACGGATCTTTTTCCTTCAAAATGTAATCGGCACATCGCCCGACGATAACACAATCGGATCTCTCCGCCAGCTCCTTAATAATATTGTGCTGCTCGGCAAACACCGTAAGGCTCCTGTCAAACTCGGTATAAGCATAATATGCCGTATGAAAACTCATGCCGGCATGAATGGGGTAAGAGATATACGGGCGGTCTTCGGTGATGCGTTCCACATATTCCTCGGAGAGCTTTGTGCGCTTGGCGATCTCGGTTACGATCTCCTGATCGTAATAGGCAATTTGCAGTTTCTCCGCAATTCTGCGACCGATCTCACGACCGCCGCTCCCAAACTCGCGTCCTATTGTGATAACCTTTTTCATTTCTCGCACCTCCTGTAAAATGCCGTAAGGCACCGACCTTGCCATGCAAAGCCGATGCCTCGTTTTCTTTTGTTGGCTCGTGGGCTTTGCCGGAACTCATTTGCCTACGGGTCTGTGTATGAAAGCTTTTCTGTCTCAGTTTGATTTCTTTTCCGCCACGTGGGTTCCGATATATTTTCCGGTTTTAACACGGGCGTCTGGCGGTTTCTTTGCATTTTCGGGGATTATCCAATATACCCCGGCTTTTTGCGCTCCGATTATGCGTCCGTCTCCGCAAAGAGCAACCACACGGCGTCTTGAAAGGTGCCAGCGTTCCGCCGCTTCAATAGCAGAAATGTATTTTATGCCGTACATCGTTTACATCTCCTCTCTAACTATATTATATTCTCAACTTGGAATAATGTCAAGAGGAAGCAACTGCTTCACGTTTTTACATGCAAATTTTCGCTGTTTTTAAATCGCAAGGAGCGGCGAAAGCCGCCGCTCTGCACCGTATGTATGTCTGTATTCGATTTTTATTTTTGCTTTTTCTTCTTTGCGGTAACAGTTGTGCCGATAAGAGCTCCGCCGCTGATGAACAGCAATGCGATCCACAGCGTTAGATTGCTTGTATCGCCGGTTTGGGGAGACTTCGGCAGCTTAGCCGTTACGGTGTCGGCTTTGGCGATTTCCTTGGTGCCGTCTTTGTCACTGTAATACTTATTGCAGCCGTCGCAGTGACAATACTACAACAACCGTAGGATAAAGGCAAAGCTAAAGGGCTTGCCGCCTGCAGTTCACAGACAACAAACCCTTTCAATAGCTTGAACTGTTTTCGCTAATATTTTTGTCTAACTTTTTGGGGTCACTTCACATTTATAGCCTGTCCCCGTTTTCTATGGCTTGAACGAGTCATGTTTTGATTAGTTTCCTCTGCGCTGCTTGAAATCGGAATTTTGAGATGTGTCCGGGACAGACTTGGTCTCCTGTCGGGAGAGCCACTCGGTTTTCTTCTCGATAATATTACCTGAAACTGCATCGACTTTGTAGGAATACGCGCACTTATCCGTGTAGAACTCCAAGATGTAGCAGGGCTTGCCTGAATTGCGGCTCAGCTCCTCTCGGGTGAACACGATCTTCTGCGCTGTCTCATCCAGCCCCGCGTCCTCTAATGCGATCTGCTTTGCCTTTTCCAAGCCGATAAACTTCGGGGCATGGGGAATGATCTTTTTGCAGGTCTTATCCATGATCACGCCCAGAACGGCGTCAATTTTGTAAGTCCAGCGAGCGGAGTCGCTTTCAAAGACGAAGTAATAGTAGGGCGACTTGATGCCGCCGGCAACCAGCTCCTCTGTCGTGAAGACCACTTTCACATCGACTCCTGCATCTTCCAAGGCGATTTTCTTCGCTTCTTTCAGAAGAATGAAGTGATAAGCTTCGATAATGCTGCCGTTCTTTGCGTCTACCTTGTAAGAGTACTGTTTCTTTGCGGTATGGAATTCCAAGATGTAGCATGGCTTGTCTTGGCTGCGGTTGAGCTCGACCTTTGTGAATACGATCTTCTGAGTCAACTTATCCAGTTTGGCATCTTTCAGAGCAATTTTCTTTGCTTCATCCAAAGAGATGAACTTCGATACACTGACAGATACAATGTCGGAAGCCTCTTGGAATTTAAGAAGTTCGTCCAACGACATGCGGGCAACCTCATCCGCGGGCAGCCCGGTTTTATTTGATGCGGTAAGTATCCAGTCGGCGCGGCCAAGGGAAACATGGAATTCCTCTGCGATCTCCGCCGCTTCAGCGTTTTCCGTCAGTTCGGAGTTAAAAACCAGCGTGCCGACGGCATCGGTCTGCTCCAATACCTTCCGGATTTCTGCGATGAGATAGGCTTTTAGGTCAGCATCCGCATCAATACGGGAATCAAAAGAGATCAGAACGGTCGCTTTGGCGTTTTCCATATATCCGCAAACTTCATAGGCAGTGACGGTGCGCGTTAAAACAGTCTCGACGCTCTGCTTTTCCAGCACAACATCACTGAGCGCATTTTCCGCATCGCTGTTCAAGCAGCGGACTTTTTTAACGATCCCGCTTTTAGCAATCGTATATTCGACGCTGGGGTTGACATCCATCGTGAAGGTGCCGGCTGTCGCATTGCTTCGAATGGCATTTGCGGTGATGACGGCGCAGAGAACCAATGCCAGACAAGCAGCCGATATGCCCAATTTAGCCCAACCGTGTCTTCTTTTTGCAATCGGCTCGGCTTCCGCGTCAGCGATAAGCTCGGGATTGATTTTCCCAATCGAATGAAGAAGAAGTTCGCTTTTCATAGCACAATTCCCTCCTTTTCAAGAAATCGTTTTAATTCGTTTCTCATACGGAAAAGCAGGGAGGCCACCTTGCTCTCGCTCATTCCGTATGTATCTGCAATGTCCCGTATTGCGTAGAGATGATAGTATCTGCGGACAAAGATATTGCGGTTCAGCTTGGGCTTTGAATACAGGAAGCGGTCAATGGCGGCAGCCAACTCGTTTTCTTCGGCATCATGTTCCACAGTCATTTCCGAAGAAAGGCAGGCTTCCAACTCGGACAGCGCAAGTTCTGCCTGTCCGTGTCCGCGTTTTTCGGCGGTGTACCGCTTATAGCGGTTCAGCGCGAGGTTGCGTGTGATTTTTCCCAAATAGATCGACAAGCGGTTCGGACGCTGCGGCGGGATCGAATTCCATGCACCCAAATAGGTGTCATTGGAGCATTCCTCCGCATCTTCTCTGTTGTGAAGGATGTTGTATGCGATCGTGTGGCAGTAGTTTCCGTACTTTTCTGCGGTAGCGGCAATCGCGTTCTCGTTGCGCGCCCAGTACATTTCTATGATCTCATGGTCTCTCATTGCGACCTCCCTTCTTTCTGCGTAAAGGCCTTTCACTTATATAGACAACAAAAATCGCCGTTCATTGCGTATACGGAAAAATTTTTTCAGATTTATTATATCATACTGTAGCGGAGAATTCTACCGGTCTGAAAACGCTGCTTTAGGCCAAGAATCCCCGCATAGTATTGAAAAATCCAATGCAGCTAACACACATCCTTTACCGTTTTTGGTTTTCTCGGACCCCGGGGCTTGTGTTCGGGACGCTTGACCGCGCCGTTTCTGAAATGCGTATCTTCGAATTTCTCGAAGAAAACAAATAATCCGAACTCATCTCCGATTAAGAAGATACGCTGCTGTTTATACAAACGCAGAAAGCCAAGCCATTTTGAAATTCCGAAATAACAGATTTATCGTTGGTCTTTTGCAGATATCGTATGGAATTCTGTTGACCGCAGAGGTCAAAAAAATATAGGTGTCTGTGTGTTTGCGCAAAGACAGCCTTTGCTAGCATATCTGATTTCTCCTTTTAGGGTAATAAAAAAGGCAGATAGATTTTTGATTTCTATCTGCCTTACGTATCATTATTCGGTTGTGTGAGAGTTCAAGACATCCAACAAAGGGAAAACATCATTTTTATATCTGTCAAAACGGTTTGCTGAAATTTTGCCGTATAAACGGTGAAAACCCCGATAAAATCGGGGTTTTCACGGGCTACATCTATTTTGTAGCCCTTTTATGGTGCGAGAAACGGGACTTGAACCCGTACGGTGTGAACCACACGCCCCTCAAACGTGCGCGTCTGCCAGTTCCGCCACTCTCGCATTACGCCGGGCTGTTGCCCGACTGCCTGAATATTATATCAGTTTTTGCACAGCTTGTCAACCCTTTTTTCAATCTTTTTAATCTTTTTGAAAAAAGAATTTTTGCCGATCAGCCGTGAAACGCGATACGGGATCAAAAGATGTGCCGCAGCGGGCGCACACGAGGCTGAGCGTCATAAACATTCCGCAGGCGGAATCGGCCATACACGGCATATACCGCAAAAAAACGTTGTCAACCCGACGGAAAACAAACAAAACAAAGCACCGCAGCCGCCGGAAGAAGTTTTTAGCTCGAACATAGCAACTCCCGGAGGCGGTCGGTCAAAGCCCTCAATCGGTCAAGCGCGCCTTCGGCAATGCTTTCGTTTTATTCACGGCTTTCACACAGGCTGCTGAGCTTATCCGCAATATTTTTACCGTTGTACCTCAGGATAAAGTCCGCGTTTTCCGTAGCCGCTTTCTCATCTCGCCCAAACTCTTTTTCGCGGATGAGAAATACGGCGCGATTACATTCGGCACTCTCTCCGATCTTCAGCAGATACTTTTGAAATTCTTCCGCCTCGTTCTTCGCATATTTCTCGGCATAGTAAGGTTCATCGGAATCATTTCTCGAAACAATACACCATTTGCCGATTTCGGGATCGAAGGACGGAACCGTGTCAGCTATAAGCAGTGTTTTGCCGCAGTAAAAAATCCGTGTGAGCACGTCGCCTCGTCCGGATACGGAAAATACCGCACGGGGAGTGATTTCTTTGAGACGGTCTCGTACATTCCGAAGCAAGGCGACAGTGTCACCGAAAATTCGTATTTTACCATTTCGCCGTACAAGCGCCATATCCTTCCGGTATCTCGAAAAGCGGTATCTGACGATATATGCCGGCACATAGAGGATGAGAAACAAGCAGAGAAAAGCACAATGGGAAAAGACATACCGAAAGCAATAATGAAAACAACCTACTGCGTTTTTTCATATCCCGTCCCCTTTTATATAGAATGTCCCTATTATACCATTGTCCCGCAATTATGTCAAACGACCGCGATGACATATGCCGCAAGCGCCGACACCGATGCCTGCGGTAACTTTATTATGGCTGTTCTCAATCACTTTTTCCGTACTTTTCGTAACATATCTATTGTAATCCTACACACGGCAGTAAATAAAATTCTTCTTTTTGTCGGTTTGTCAATGATATGTTACACCGTGCTTCAAAAAATTATCGAGAGTAGC
>URSW01000020.1 GCA_900550625.1 uncultured Eubacteriales bacterium | reverse complement strand
TTTCCCCCGCCGTTCAGCTTTTTTACCTCGTCGCATACCGAAAGCTCATATGCCATCTCCGCTTCCGATACGGTTCTTGATCTTTTGGATTCTGCCAATTTTAACTCCGTCAATTAAGTAATTTATATTTTTCCGAGAGAAGCGAAAATGTATCTCCCGATTTGAGACCGTCGGTCGTGTACACGCCTTCGTCGGTTATGAATACCGCTTCGAAGGATATGCCCGAGCTTTTATAAAATTCAAGAGAGCGCTCGACTCCCATAACGAAAAGCGCGGTCGCAAGCGCGTCCGAAAGCGCTCCGTCCGCGGCGCATACCGTGACGCTGCGCACGCCGGAATCCGCCGGATATCCCGTGGACGGATCGAAGATATGGTGATACCGCTTCCCGTTCTCTTCGAAATATCTCTCATAATCTCCGGAGCTTGAGACAAACCCGCTTTCGATTTCGAGGGATATCACGTTTTTCGAGGTGTCGTCGGGATCGCACACGGTTATTCTGAATTTCTTTCCGTCGGGCTTGCTTCCGAATACGCCGACCGTGCTTCCGAACGAGCAAAGTCCGTACTTCACACCGGAAGTCGGAAGATATTCGATAACCTTTTGAACCGCATATCCCTTTCCTATTCCGCCGAGATCGACGCGAAGCGCGGGATCGTCCTTATAGACCTTTCCGTTCTCAAGGCTGATTTTGTCATACCCGATATGCGAAAGCGCGTCGCCGATGCTGTCCTCCGACGGGACGGGACCGCCGCCGTTTATGTTCCAGAGAGAGGAAAGTGCGCCGATCGTCGGATCGTATGCTCCGTCGGTCGCGGCGGCAAAATCGAGCGCGGTTTTCAGCACTGCGGAAAATACGCCGTCCGGATCCTCCGTTCCGCCGTCGGAGGAGTTAAAAAGCTCCGCCGGTGTTCCCGCGATATTCACCGAAAGCTCCTTCTCGATATCCGTGGCGATCTTCTGCGCTGCCGCCGATGCGCTGTTCAGCACATCATCGGAAGCACCGGAGCTTGCAAGCCGCAGCTTCATGTTCGCGTTCATGACAAAATATTCGCTGTCGCTGTATTCGGTTTTGCCGGCTCGGCACGATGTGAGAGCGGAAAGCGATATCAGCGCCGCGCAAACAAGCGCAGCCGTGCGTTTCGTTTTCATAAAACAATCACGTCCGTTCGTTTTTTTCTATATGCAGCCGATCAAAGATCGGCGTCATAAGCTCCATTACGGCACCCGTGGCAATTCCGCTTATAAGCGAAACGGGAATCAGATATACGGCGCAGAGAAGCGACGTTCTGCCGAAAAATGCAAAGGAAAAGGCAAGTTGGCCCGCGGTGTGAAAAACAGCGCAGGCTGCCGATATTCCGACAAGGCTGAAATGCTTTCCGATGCCCGTACAGAAAAGCGCAAGCACGGCAAGAGACAAAAGCGTCCCCGCAGCCGAAAACAGAAACGACATCGGATTTGAAAAAAGCAGCGACGAAAGCATGATCTTCAAAATCGCCGTAAATGCGGCATCGGCAAATGAAAACGAATACGCCGCCGCCATAACCGCTATGTTGGCAAGTCCGAGCCTGAATCCGGGTATCGGGATCGCGGCGGAAACAGGAAGCTTTATCTCAACAAAGGTGAACATCAGCGCAAGGGCTGCAAACAGCGCATCAAACGCGATGCGCCTCGCCTTATCCGAATGCATAATCCGCCTCCGTTTCGCCGTTCACGGTAATCGAAACTCCGGCAGGCACGCAGATCAAGCTGTCGCCGGGGCGCGATATTCTGCCCGCCTTCATGCAGATGCCGTCGCGGCAGGTCGACTCTTCCACATACACGGCGCGGGAATCTATAACGATCTTCAGCTTCTCGCCGTTTGACTCTACGTTTATCACGCGGTTTTCCGAAATCGGATATACCGTGCGTTCCCCTCCGCAGGAAACGCTTACGCTCTCTCCATGCGTGAGGTAAGCATTTCTGAAAATCGGCACCGAAACAGATATCGCGGCGACGATAACGCAAAGCACGATATCAGCCGCTGTCAGGTGTTTTGCAGACGGTTTAAGTTTCATAAGCTCTCCGTTCGATTCCGGCTTTTTGCTGCAGAAATGCATTATACATTATATTATACCGCATAATTTGCGCCGTGTCAATTGAGATGAGGTATATTGAGCGCCGCTGCGGACAAAATATTTGAGACAGTGATGCTTTGCGCGTGCGAAAGCACGCGGTCGGGTGAAACGGAATTCGCAAAGTATGGTTTTCCGCAATTTCTCTCGATCGGTTAAGCTGCACGGTTTTACGTTGTATGAACCTCTCTTTGTCAAAGCGGGAATGCGCCGAGGCAAACCGACATTATGTCAGCGCGGACGGTAAATACGAAAGGAGCAGACAAATGATAACGGTATTTTTCCGAACGATAGTCATATACGCCGTACTTCTCATATCGGTGCGCATAATGGGAAAGCGGCAGCTCGGAGAGCTTGAACTGTCGGAGCTCATCACCACGCTTATGGTATCGGAGCTTGCCGTACTTCCGATTTCGGACAAGCGCATCCCCGTGCTGTACGGTATTGTGCCGATTCTTGTGCTTCTTTCCGTGGAGGTCATATTATCGCAGATAATCACCGTTTCGCCGCAGCCAAGCGGATCTTCTGCGGCACTCCGGCAATCCTCATACGCGACGGTAAAATCGACGAAAAAGCCCTTCGCCGCGCGAGGATCGGGGTCGATGAGCTCATGTCGGAGCTGCGGCAGAACGGATGTGCGGGTCCCGACGGGGTCAAGTACGCGATAATCGAAGCCAACGGAAAGCTGTCCGTCATTCCGAAAGCGTCAGCCTCCCCGCCGAACGCTGAGGACATCAGCGTAAAGGTAAAGGAAAAAGGAATCGAACACAGCGTTATAATTAATTCAAAGATAAGCCGCCGCTCTCTCTCTCAGGCGGAAAAGAATTCCGAATGGCTCGAAAGAGAACTCGCAGAGCACCGTGCGACACCTGAGGATATAATTCTGATGACGGTTGACGACACGGGGAAGGTACGGATACAGAAGAAAAAGAATTCCGGAAAAAGAAAGGCGTAGGTTTAGAATGAAAACATTTATATTCGCAGTATGTATTTTTATTCTGTGCGGTGCGCTCGTTTTATTTAATTCCGCATACATCACGTCAAAAGCAGTCGAGCTGTCCGAGCGTGCGGACAAGCTTCCGGATTCGCCGAACGATTATGAAAGAATATACACAGAGTTGAATAGCAAATGGCATGAGCTCAGACCGGTCATGTGCATCACGGTCAGTCATACGGAAGCCGGAGAAATCGACGACGCACTCGACGAAATAGCACAGAGGGCGCGTTCCGGCGATGTTTCCGGGTATCGCGCGGCTGTCGGAAAGCTGAAGCAACGTCTTGACGAGGTTTCGCGTTCTGAAACACTCAGCCTCGAAGGAATATTATAAATATGCATGATTTATGTATGTGATTCATCATTGTGCATATTTTGACGTGCCCTTCACCGAGCCTTGTGTTCAACAGTGACAAATCGCAAATTATTTAATTTTCGGGGGTTGACAAATTTGCAAGCCAAGTGTATAATTATACACATAAATCGAATATGCTCGGGAGGGCGAACAAATGGACAAGTCAAAAATCAAAAAAGTCGTGCTCGCGTATTCAGGCGGTCTCGACACTTCCATAATAATTCCGTGGCTCAAGGAGAACTACAATAACTGCGAAGTCATCGCGGTTTCCGGCGATGTCGGTCAGGGCACGGAGCTTGACGGGCTTGAGGAAAAGGCAAAGAAAACCGGAGCTTCAAAGCTCTACATAGAGGACCTCAACAAGGAATTCGTCGAGGACTACATATTCCCCACCGTCAAGGCGGGTGCGGTATACGAAGGCGATTACCTTCTCGGCACGTCGTTTGCGCGTCCGGTCATTGCAAAGCGTATCGTTGAGATTGCTCTTGCCGAAGGTGCCGACGCAATCTGCCACGGCTGCACGGGCAAAGGAAACGATCAGGTTCGTTTCGAGCTTACGATCAAGGCATTTGCGCCCGATATGCCGATCATCGCTCCGTGGCGTGAGTGGAACATCAAATCCCGTGAGGAAGAAATCGAATACGCGGAAGCGCACAACATTCCTCTGAAAATAAACCGCGAGACCAACTACTCGAAGGATAAGAATCTGTGGCATCTCTCTCACGAGGGACTTGATCTCGAGGATCCCGCAAACGAGCCTCAGTACAACAAGCCCGGATTCCTTGAGATGGGCGTATCCCCCGAGATGGCGCCCGACAAGCCGACGTATGTCAAGATCTCGTTCGAGAAGGGCGTTCCCGTTGCAATCGACGGCAAGAAGATGGGCGCGGTTGACATTGTAAAGACGCT
Source organism: uncultured Eubacteriales bacterium (assembly GCA_900550625.1). Taxonomy (GTDB): domain Bacteria; phylum Bacillota; class Clostridia; order Oscillospirales; family CAG-272; genus UMGS1312. Next base: position 10,396 of record URSW01000020.1, on the reverse strand, counting down.
GAACAAGCTCGGCGGCGAGAACGGGATCGGCATCGCCGATCTTGTGGAAAACCGCCTTGTGGGAATGAAATCCCGCGGCGTTTACGAGACGCCCGGCGGAACGATCCTCTACCGTGCGCATCAGGTGCTCGAAACGATCACGCTTGACCGTGACACTCAGCATTACAAGGAGCTTGTAGCTTCAAAGTTTGCCGAGCTCGTATACTTTGGTCAGTGGTTCACTCCCCTGCGCGAGGCGCTCTCCGCATTCGTTGACAAAACGCAGGAAAACGTAACCGGAGATGTCACGCTCAAGCTCTACAAGGGCAACATGATAAATGCGGGTGTGGTTTCGCCCTATTCGCTCTACAGCGAAGAGATCGCAACCTTCGATGAAGATCACGTTTACGATCAGAAGGACAGTGCGGGATTCATCAATCTGTTCGGACTTCCGATCAAGGTCGCTGCGAAGGCTCGCATGAACAAAGACAAATAATCCGTACACCATTACGGGGGAATCCATTTCGGGGTTCCCCCGCATATCGGTATTAAGGCGGTTTCAAAGCCGCTCATAAAAAGGAAAGGCACGGTTATAAAACATGGAAAAAATGTGGGCAGGCAGATTCTCGAAAGCTCTTGACAGCACTGCCGACGATTTCAACTCCTCCCTTCGCGTTGACTGCCGCATGTACAGGGAAGATATCGAAGGCTCGATGGCTCACGCCGCTATGCTCGGCGCGCAGGACATTATATCAAAGGAGGACGCAGACGCAATCATTTCCGCCCTCGGGGACATTCTCGACGATCTTGATTCGGGAAAGCTTGATTTCTCGGGCGGCGGCGAGGATATACACATGTTCGTCGAAGCCGAGCTGACAAAGCGTATCGGCGACGCGGGAAAGCGGCTGCACACCGCGCGCAGCCGAAACGATCAGGTCGCGCTTGACATCCGTCTTTACCTTCGCCGCGAGGTCGGCGAAATATCCGAGCTTCTCCGCTCGCTCATGTCCCTGCTCTGCCGAATCGCGCGTGCCAATGCATCCGTAATAATGCCGGGGTACACTCACCTTCAGCGCGCTCAGCCCGTAACCTTCGGTCATCACATGATGGCTTACGCGATGATGTTTGAGCGCGATCTCGGAAGGCTTGCTGACAGCGCGAAAAGGATGAATTATTCCCCTCTCGGATGCTGCGCTCTTGCGGGAACGACGTATCCGACCGACCGTTTTGCGGTCGCCGAAGCTCTGAATTTCGACGGGATAACAAGAAACAGCCTCGACGGAGTTTCCGACCGCGATTTCTGCGCGGAAATTGCCGCGGCGCTCTCCATACTCATGATGCATCTGTCACGCTTCTCCGAGGAGATCGTAATGTGGTCGTCATGGGAGTTCAAATTCATCGAGCTTGACGACAGCTATTCCACCGGATCAAGCATAATGCCTCAGAAGAAGAACCCCGACATGGCGGAGCTTATCCGCGGAAAGACAGGTCGCGTATACGGAGATCTGACGACCATCCTCGTCATGCTCAAGGGTATTCCGCTTGCGTACAACAAGGATATGCAGGAGGACAAGGAGGCGATCTTCGATGCGGCGGACACGGTAAAGATGTGTCTCTCGGTCATGACGCCGATGCTTGAGACCATGAGGGTGCTGCCCGACAACATGAAGAACGCCGCCGCGCGCGGATTCATAAACGCGACAGATCTCGCTGACTATCTCACGAAGCGCGGAGTTGCGTTCCGCACGGCTTACAAGATCGTCGGTCAGCTCGTCGCAAAATGCATTGCGGAGGGCGAAGTGCTCGAAACGCTGCCGCTCGAGGCATACCGTGAATATTCGGACGTGTTCGATTCCGATTTGTACGGCGAGATAAGTCTCGAGTCCTGCGTCATGAAGAGAAACAGCGCGGGCGGGACATGCCCCGACGAGGTTATCCGCCAGGCGGAATACATTGAAAGCGTGCTCGGCATCAACTGATGCGTTTTTCAGTCATGGTTTCCGTCCGCTCAGCCGGAATTTTAGCTATAACACTTATAAAAACAGGCTCACCGAAGAACGGTGAGCCTGTTTTTTATATCTCCCTTTTTCATGCGGGACTTTCAACTATTTTATAGTAGATCCTTGCGGTCCGCGCATACACGACGGCATAAAGTATTGCGAATGCGAGAGCCGTTGCCGCGGTGCAGCAGACGAACAGCGGCACGTTTGTAAAGCCGACTATGGAGATCATGCGCGATATCATATTGAAGGAAAACGCAAGATGTACGAACGATGTCACAAGCGGAAGGAAGAACACCATAAGAACCTGTGCTCTTATCGAGCGCTTTACTTCCCTGCGGCTCATTCCGACCTTCTGCATAATTTCAAAGCGCTTTTTATCCTCATAGCCTTCGGATATCTGCTTATAGTAGATGATCAGCACGGCTGCCGCCGCAAAAAGCGAACCGAGGAAGATTCCGATGAAGAACAGTCCTCCGAATATCGACATGAAATCCTGACGGCTGTCATCGACGCATCTCGGAAGGATATAGTTATATTCGTAATCCGAGGTTTCGCCGAGTCTGTCAATGAATGCGGACAATATCCGATTCTGCATGCCGTCCGGACCGTCAACGTCGAACTCCAGAAGTGCGTCGGGAGCGATGTAGTACCTTTCGATATCGCGGTCTTCATCACAGAACAAGACTTTGGCAAGTGAGCGAAGGACGCTGTCGTCCTTTACGATAAAATAGCAAATGTCGGGATCGTCGTAGTAATACTCATCGGCGAACACCAGATCGTCAAGCGTTTTCTTCACCGTAAGCTTTACGCCTTCGCCGCTGTAGCCCCTGAACTCACATTCATTGTAAGCCCACGGCACGTTAGGCGAATAGTAAATAACTTCGCCGCCGTCAAGTCCGATATTCTCGCCGCCGTTCCGGATGTACTCCGAAAGCGGGACGAGCACGAGCCTGCACACCCGCATTTCATCGCCGCCATACATATCAAACACTCCGCCGGAACGTCCGACCGTATACACGTCAAATCTGTAGGCGATCGTATCGAGCATTTCACCTCCGCAGGAGACAACGGACTGTCTCATTTCTTCGCATATTCCGTCGAAATCCTCTTCCTCGATCGCCGAGCAGTGGACTATTATGTCGCGGGGAAATTCATTTCTGAGCGAATCCTCGGCGCCGATATAGAGCGACACGGTTGTTGACACGGTGACGAGAAGCATCGTAGACAGTATGCATATGTTGGCAAGCCCCACAGCGTTCTGCTTCATGCGGTACATCATTCCCGAAACCGTCGTGAAATTCTTCAGCTTATAGTAAAAGCCCTTATTTTTACGGAGCATTTTGAGCACGGCTATCGAGCAGGCGCAGAAGAGGCAGTATGTTCCGATTATAACCAATATCACGGCGGCAAAGAACATGAGAAAAGCCGTAGGGGGAGTTTCGATCTTCAAAGCGAGAATATAGCCCGCCGCAAGAGTGACAACTCCGAAAAATGCGATCGGCCATTTGACCCTCGGCTCCTTTTCGCCGACGGACGACGAGGAAAGAAGCTCGACGGGCTTCGACAAATGTATTCTGCCGAGGTTATAGAGAAGTGTGAGAAAGAATATCGCGCAGAAAACCGCAGCGGTCGATGCTACCCCGATCGCCGAAACAGAAAAGCCGAACTCGACGCCGTAGCCCATTATTTTCGTCATCAGGAGCAAAAACAGCTTCGAAAAGAGTATTCCGAGTCCGATGCCGCCTCCGATACTTATAAGCGCGGTATACAGAGTTTCGGCGGAAAGGACGCACGCGATATGCTTTTTCTCCATTCCGAGAATATTGAAAAGTCCGATCTCCTTTTTACGGCGCTTCATGAGAAAGCTGTTTGTGTAAAAAATGAACACCGATGAAAATATCGCTATAACGACCGTTCCGAGTCCGAGAACAATTCCGAGAGATTCGTGGTTTTCCATTGCCGGATTCGTTCTGAGGTACACCATGATGTAAAACATCATGACGTTTCCGATGCCCGCAAGAAGGTACGGAATATAGAATTTGCCGTTTTTTCTGAGATTCTGAGCGGCTAATCGGAAATAGAAAAGCTTATTCATCGCCGTTCCCTCTCATAACCGCCGTAAGCGCGTCCGATATCTTTGCGTACATATCCTCGGTGCTCATCTGCGCACGGTATATCTGATGGAACACCTCTCCGTCGCGGAGGAACAGCACGCGCTTCGCGTGCGATGCCGCCTTTGTCGAGTGGGTGACCATGACGATCGTCTGCCCATCCTCGTTTATCGATGCGAAAAGCTTCAAGAGCGCGTCGGTCGCCTTTGAATCAAGCGCTCCGGTCGGCTCGTCGGCGAGCACCAGCTTCGGTCCGGTGATCAGCGCACGCGCTATCGCCGCGCGCTGTTTCTGTCCGCCTGAGACCTCATACGGATACTTCTTCAGTATGTCGGATATCCCGAGCTTCTTTGCGATCGGGGTAAGGCGCGAGCTCATCTCGGCGTACTTCTTCCCCGCAAGCACGAGCGGCAGGTATATATTATCCTCAAGGGAAAACGTATCGAGAAGGTTGAAATCCTGAAAGACGAATCCGAGGTTGTCCCGTCTGAAAGCCGAGATATCCTTTTCCTTTATCTCGCTTATGTTCTTTCCGTCGAGCATGACCTCTCCCGAGGTCGGCTTATCGAGAGCGGCGAGGATATTAAGAAGCGTGGTTTTTCCCGAGCCGGATTCACCCATTATGGCGACGTACTCTCCCTCTTCGACTGCAAAGCTTACGTTTGTCAGCGCCTGGACTCTCGTTCCTCCGAATCGGCCTGTGTATACTTTTTTCAAATTATTGACCTGAAGCATTGACATATTAGGTATCTGCCTTTCGTTACAAGCATAATTCCGGACTTTCGTCCGTTTCCGCTGACAATTATACCGCAAAGCAAAAATGCAAGCCATCGTTCGGGCTTACATTTTCACCGTATTTCTTACATTTCCGTAAGGTTCGCATCCGTGAAGTCAAGATAGACGCGAGTTCCGACGCCGACCTCGGATTCTATGCGCATCGAGAAACCGAGCCTGTCCATTATCTGACGGCACAAATACAGCCCGATCCCGGTGGATTTTTTATCCTCATGACCGTTATACCCCGTATACCCTTTTTCCGATATGCGGGGAAGATCCTCGGGGGAAATACCGATTCCCGTATCCTCTATGCAGATAATGCCGGGAGAGGCGGAGCAGACCGATATTTTCCCTTTTTCCGTATATTTCAGCGAATTCGACACTATCTGTTCGATGACAAACGCGACCCATTTTTCGTCGCCGACCGCGAAAGCCTCCGTGCCGCCGTACTCAAGCGCAATTCCCTTTTTGATAAACAGGCGGCGGTATTTTCTGACCGCTTCGCGTATCGGGCGGTCAAGCGGAAAGCGCTTCATCACGAAATCCGACATATGGCCCTCGCATCTCATGTAGGTAAGCACCATTCCGACATATTCCTCGATGTGGAAAAGCTGTTCTTCAAGCTCCGCTCTGTCAGCGTTTCCCGACTGCAGAAGCAGTCTCATCGCCGATATCGGCGTTTTGATCTGATGCACCCACATGGTGTAATAATCCGCAGTCTCGCTGACCGTGCGCTCCTTTTCGGATTCAGCGGCGCACTTCTTCTCAAAGATCGCGGATATGATGCGGTAAAGATCCTCCTCCGGCAAATTCCGCGGCGGCGGAAGCACCGATATGTCCGCATCGACGGACAAAAGGACTCTCGACAGGCGGCGGTGACGGCGCACAAACAGTACGAAATCGAAAACGGCGGACACCCCAAGTACCGTACCCGAAAGCGCAAAGGCGTACAGCACGGGCTCGGTCGGAAGGTCGTAAAGCGAAAGCGTGAGCGCGGGAAATGCAAACGCCGTCAGGAAAAGAAGCAGAATTTTTATTCGGTATTTCAGATATTCGGGCAGAATTCTCATTTTGCGTCTCCGTCGTTTTCGATTATATATCCGATGCCCTTCTTTGTCTTGATGAAATCGGTCAGACCGTGATCGGCAAGGGTATTGCGAAGCCGTGTTATATTTACCGTCAAAGTGTTGTCGTCAACGAAGCTGTCTGTTTCCCACAGCTTATCCATAAGCTCAGCGCGAGTAACTATCTTTCCCGCGTTTCCCATAAGCACCTCGAGAATACGGTATTCGTTTTTTGTAAGCTCGATCCGCTCTCCGCCGCAGGAGAGAGTTGCATCCCCCATATTCAGTACCGCCCCGCGGCATTCCGGTCCGTCGCTCCGGAGCGGCATATTATATGCGCGGCGCAGCACGGCGCTCACCTTTGCATTGAGCACATCGAGATCGAACGGCTTTGCAAGGAAGTCGTCGCCGCCCATATTCATAGCCATTACGATATTCATGTTATCCGATACGCTCGATATGAATACAACGGGCACATTTGAGACCTTGCGTATTTCCGTGCACCAATGGTATCCGTTAAAGAACGGGAGCGAAATGTCGAGAAGCACAAGCTCGGGTGCGAACTCACCGAATTCCGTCATAACGTCCTTGAAGTTTTTCACACATCGAACCTCGTAACCCCACGAAGAAAGATAGGACGACATTGCAGACAGTATAACGGGATCGTCCTCACATATAAGTATTCTGTACATTTCATTCTTCCTTTCGCTCCGCACACGGCTCTCTTTCGCTATTGATTCTACCACAAAAGATGCGAAAAAGCAACAAAAGACCGCAAGCCGGACGAAAGCATTTCTTCCGTCCGGCCGCAGCCTTTTTATTTTATCGCGTCTTCATATCAGACGTATGTATCGTCGATCTGCTTCAGCTCGCGGTAAGTGTCGATCTCCGCGATGTCGTCAAAGGAGCACTCGCGCACGGCGATTTTGTATTCGTCGAGATGATATTCAAGCGCGACCTGATCCCAATAACGCTCTTTTCCTCCGGGGGAATTGTAGACCTGCTCGATATGTCCCGCAAGGCGCGCTCCGTCCTGCGCGTTCCAATACGAAATTCCGAACATATGATGGCAGTTTGTTCCTCCTACGCAGAGCTTTGTGATAATCCCGTTTTTCGTTTTGAAGCACCAATCGTCCGTAACGTCAACCGGAACTCCGAGATAATTAGAGCAATACTGATATTTGCATATGAGTGCGGGATTGTACAGAAGCAGGTCCGCCTCGCAGAGATATGCGTTCTGAAGGAGATATCTCGCGCACATTGCCGAGGAGATATTGTTTGCTTCATTATATACGGGATTCTCGATGAATTTGATGTTGGGGTATTTATAGAGAAGCTGATCGAACTGCTCGGAAAGATATCCGCGTATTATGTACACCTCTTCGATCCCGGCGGCGTAGACCGCGTCGAGAAGGCTGTCGATTATTCTCTTCCCGTGAACCCGAACGAGAGGCTTCGGCGTATTGAGCGTGATCGGGACCATTCTCGATCCGAAGCCTGCGGCAAAGATCACCGCGCGCTTGACGCGGTACGGCTCAAGCGCATCAAGTCCTTCGGGAGTTACCGTTCCCGATTTTACGAATCCCGCTTCCGTGAGCTGTGCAAGCGTTTTATTTACAACTCCGAGCGACATTCCCGTGCCTTCGGCAATGCTTCGCTGGGTCTCGGGCTCTCCCTTTTCGGCCATTCTGACAAGAATGTCAAACTGTTTTTTTGTCAGCATTCTTTATCTCCGTTCTGTTTTTATTTATAGTTTTTATCGTTTCGGCTGCATTCTTTTTAAGCGAGAAATCACATCCGTTTTTATATCATGCTTCGGCGTGGGTATTTCACACCGCCCGTATCGACGTTCCGAAAAAATTACGGAAAAATCCGTTTTTTCGATGCAAAAGCCGCGATTTTAATCCAAAGCGGATTCCGTTCCGTTCATTTTTCAGCGCGGGTATTCCAAAACAGAAACGTTTTGCCGCCGAAAGCACGGATAGCCACAGTTTATTTGTTCAATATGAGTTTTATTATATCACCATCACGAACAGAAGTCAAGAAAAAAAGAAAATTTATACGTTTTTTTGCCCGTTTGGTGTTTACATGGAATTTACATTATGATATAATTGAGAGTATCGTATGCCGCCGTGCGTCTTTGTGCCTATCGGCGGCAAATAATGTAAAATCCCGAGGAAAGCGAAATCGATATGAAGAAAAAACAAAAAAATTCCCGTATCGGAAAGAGTGGAACCGAAGCCTGCGCGACAGTGCGCGGTCCTTCGTTTGCGGATAAGTTCCGTGCGCTTTTGACCGACAAGAGAAAATTCAGAATGCGGCTCATTCCCGCGCTGCTCATGTCGTTTGCATTTGCATTCACATTTTTCGTTTTCGGTCCGTATGAGTTATATATTTCCAACATGAAATACATAACCTTCTCATTCAGGTACCTTGTGATGCCGATGGTGATCTGCGGGCTGTGTGTTTTTATAGTACTCTCATTCATACTTCTTATGCTCAGGGGCAAGCTGTTCAATTATGCGCTGTCGTTTATCGCAGCTCTCACGATTGCGGGTTATGTTCAGGGCAACTTCATAAACATAAAGCACGGTACGCTCGACGGCTCCTCCGTAGATTGGACTGCATATACGATCCCGGCTGTGCTCAATGCTCTCATATGGCTCGGCATTCTCGCTTTCGTGCTTGCGGTCATGTATTTCAGCCGCAAGGCGTGGACTCTCGGCATCGGTATCGTCTCCGTAATGCTCATCGGTGCGCAGACCGTCGCGCTGATATCTCTTCTCACGACCACGAACTTCACGATAATAAGTGGGAACGGGTATCTTTCCGACGATGGGATATACGAGCTTGCTCCGAAGAACAACGTCGTTGTATTTCTGATGGATCGTTTTGACACCGCATATGCCAAAAAGCAGCTTGAGGACCCCGAGGTTGAGAAAAATCTTTCCGGATTCACCTATTATGAGGATTTCACCGGAAGCTATTCGCGCACATATCCTTCCGTAAACTATCTTCTCACCGGAATCAAAACCGACTATTCCGTTCCCACCGACGAATATGTAAAGAAAGCGTGGGAGGAAACGACATTTCTCAAGGACATAAAGAACGCCGGATACGCGTCAAAGATATATACCGAAGCGAATTATGTATATTTTGATATAGACAATCTCCGCGGCTCGGTTGACAACATCGGCGAATCCACGCAAACCGTAAATTACAGGGAAATGGTGCGCTATATGCTCACTCTCTCGGCGTACCGTTACGCGCCCGAAGCGCTGAAGCCGTATTTCTGGTTCTACACCGGCGATCTTGCAAGCATCGCAACCGTATCAAATCCCGAATCGAGCATACACAAGACCGACGATGTGGAATTTTACAAAGGGGTGCGCGAAAAAGGAATCTCCGTCAACGATTCTCTGACCGGCGAGTTCATTTTCTATCACCTTCAGGGCTCGCACGATCCGTTCGTAATGGACGCAAACGGCAACCGCGTAGACGTTTCGTCATGGGATTGGAGTGCGGGGCTCAAAGGTCAGACGCGCGGAAACCTCAACATGATCTTTGAATACATAAGGCAGCTCAAGGCTCTCGGCTTATACGACAGCACGACGATAATCATCACCGCGGATCACGGCTGGACGGGAACCATGGAGAAGCTTGATCACGAGAGGCTTCTCGCAACATTCGTAAAGCCTGCGGGCGCCGATCCCGACGAGCCGCTCAAGAGATCGTCGAAGCAGGTATGCCAGGACAACCTCCGCGCATCGATCATATCGTACCTCGGTCTTGATTCAACGCCTTACGGACGCACGCTCGAGGACATCGGCGAAGACGAAACCGTCACACGTTATTTCTGGATGAGCGGTTCGAACTCGACCAAGTCAAGACGCGACGTGAACCTTATCACCTACGAAATCAACGGCGACGGACGGAATTTTGAAAATTGGAAGATCATAGACAAAACGCCGATCGAATACCCGTTCTACGACGCGAAATAACGCTCAGGCGAACGGTCTCAAACAATGCGAAAACAAGAAAGGGCGCCCGGACACGCGGCGCGAATAATTAAAATGAACAAATTAAAGCATCTTCTGTCATTTCTGTTTTTCTTTGTATTCTCGATGATTCTCTTCTCGGTTACCGCATTTGCATACATCGATCCCTCGGCGATGACGTACATCATACAGATAATCGCCGGGGTCGTGATCGCCGCGGGTGCCGCGTTCGGATTCTATTGGAGAAAGATCAAGCGCGCCTTTTCCAAGAGAAAGGGCGAGGACGCATATTCGGCAGACTATGATCTTGACGACGATGACGATGACGGATATGACGATTACGAGATCGATGACGGCGGAGAATATGAAAGCAACGACGCTCCCGCCGCGGCCGCGCAGGCGGCGTACAGAACCGCCGCACCCACCCCGGATGTGGGATTTGCCGCACCTTCTGCAAGCGCATA
>URSW01000019.1 GCA_900550625.1 uncultured Eubacteriales bacterium | reverse complement strand
CAGCTTAATTTTCATTTGAACATCCTTTGCCGAAATGGCTTCCTTTCTTACTTCAAAGCGGCAAAGCGCGCCGCTTGTTTTTATTTTCTCCCGAGCAGGCGCAGTGCAAGCACGGGATCGTCGGTTATTATCGCGTCCGCTCCGATTTCGGACGCACGGGAGATATCCTCCGCGGAATTTGCGGTCCAGGCTGCGACTGACATATTTTTCGCGTGAAGCTTTTCAACGGTACGCGGATACCGCAATGCACAGCGGACAGGGATATGGACGGCTGAAATTCCGAGACCTTCCAAAATGCCGAACGGAAACGGAAGAAATCTGACAAGCAGTGCGGTACGCGCCGCAGGGCATGCTTTTTTCATGCGCCAAAGTGCGGTGGGCGAGAACGACGAATATATCACCCGCTCGGTCATCCCGAAGCGCTCCGCCGCCCGGGCGCATATTTCGCAAAGCCGTGCCGAATGATCCTTGAGCTCGACATTGAGCGTGAGCGAGGTCGGCGAGAGTGCGGAAAATACTTCTTCCGCAGTCGGAAAGAATATCGGATCATCTACGGCTACAGAACCGCAACCGACAGGAAGACCGCCCGCGATCGTTTTGCCGAGGCTTTTTATTTCGGTATATGTCATGGATTTTATTTTCCGCACTTTCCCCGTTTTCGGATCGCGGACTCTTCTGTCATGGGAAATAACCGCCATACCGTCACTGCTCAGCACCGCGTCAAACTCAATACCGTCTGTGCCCAAGTCCGCCGTTCGGATAAATGCTTCAAGCGTATTCTCGGGAGCGAGCGTGCCCGAGCCGCGGTGAGCCCAGACAGATACGGTATTTTTTTTACAGTTAAGCACAGATTATATTTTACATTATTCCGCAAGATAAATCAAGCCTTTTGCAGCTTTTTCTAAAATTCCCGTGAAAGTACAATGAAAAAGGAGCCCTCGGCTCCTTTTTCTCCTTCACCTGTCAGTAACGGAAATATAGACCTCATGATCTTTAACACAGCGATATGCGGGACGTATAATCTTGCCCTCGTTTATAAGGCCCTCAAGGCGATGAGCGCTCCAGCCCGCGATACGCGCGACTGCAAATATCGGGGTGAAAAGCTCCTCGGGCAGTCCGAGCATCTTATACACGAATCCGCTGTAAAAGTCTACATTCGGGCTTACACCTTTATATATGCGGCGCTTCTGCGAAATAAGCTCGGATGCGATGTTTGCCGTGTTTTCGTAAAGACGGAATTCTTTCTGAAGTCCTTTTTCTTCCGAAAGTCTCTCGGCATATTTGCTGAGTATTCTTTCTCTCGGATCTGAAACGGAATACACCGCATGTCCCATGCCGTAGATAAGTCCCGCACGGTCAAACGCTTCCCTATTGAGTATTTTAGTGAGGTAGTCCCGTATCTGATCGCAGTCGTCGTAGTCGCTGACGTTTTTCTTCATGTCCTCGAACATATGGACGACTTTTATGTTCGCTCCGCCATGCTTCGGTCCCTTGAGCGAGCCGAGCGAAGCCGCAACGGCAGAATAGGTATCCGTTCCGGATGAGGTGACGACGTGATTTGTGAAGGTGGAGTTGTTTCCGCCGCCGTGCTCTGCGTGAAGCACAAGCGCCATATCGAGTACGCGGGCTTCAAGATCGGTATACTTGCTGTCTATGCGAAGAATATGGAGAAGATTTTCAGCTGTCGAAAGTCCCGGAGCGGGCGTATGGATAAACAGACTCTGTCCGTCGTGGTAGTGCGAATACGACTGATAGCTGTAAACCGACAGCATCGGAAAAAGCGATATCAGCTGAAGGCTCTGACGAAGCACGTTTTCAACCGACGTGTCGTCGGCATTTTCGTCATAGGAATAAAGCGTGAGCACGCTTCTTGCGAGGCTGTTCATCATATCGCGGCTCGGCGCTTTCAGGATTATATCGCGGACAAAACTCGGCGGAAGGGTGCGCAGACTTTCGATATGCGCCGTAAATTCATCAAGCTCTTTCTTATTCGGAAGCACTCCGAAAAGGAGAAGGTAAACGCATTCCTCGTATCCGAAGCGGCCGTCTCCGGTAAAGCCGCGGACGAGATCATTCACATCATAGCCGCGGTAATAAAGCTTGCCCTCACAGGGGACGGAGACGCCGTCCTTCTCCTCAGACGACTTCACCTCGGATATTTCGGTAAGTCCGGTGAGGACACCTTTTCCGTTTAAATCGCGTAACCCGCGGTTCACCTTATACTTTTCGTACAGATCGGCGGAAATTGCGCCTTCGCCGCGCGCAAGATCGGCAAGCGACGATATGTACGGAGTTATCTCGGAATATTTATCGTATCCCACATCGAACCTCCTTTTTGTTAATGTGAAAGATTAATCAAAAACGCTTACCGGAATAAGCGTTTTCACAGGTTATTGTCCTGTTTTGCTGTATTGATTTTATATATATTATACATTATATTTTTTAACCCCGCGTGAACAAATAGGAAACTTACGGCAATCAGGGATTGTTTATCCCTTACGGCTCGGCGTTATCAAAGAGGTACATTTCAATTTTGATTCCGTGCGACGCCCCCGGTGAATCGAAAAAACACCCGGACGGTCTGTGGCCGTCCGGGTGTAAGTTCATTATTCGAATAACGGGAATTTCGAAGGCGGAGATCCGCCGGTCGTATTCCGACGTTATCAGCCGGTAATACCGGAACGCTCGATTCCCTGTACTATGTACTTCTGTGCAAAGAGATACAGAATGATAAGCGGGAGAATTATTAGCAGTCCGCAGGTATTTCTGATTGCCGATTCATACGAAGCAGCTCCGGCAAAGTTGGTTGCGAGCGATCTCGGAACCTTGACGATAGAGGGCATAAGCGTAGGCCCGGTGGAGGTAAAGAACAGGTTCGTGTAGAAGTTATCGGTCCACTGCCACGAGAAGCTGAACATGAATACCGTAATCAGCATTGCGGTAGCCGTGGGAAGGATTATCTGCACAAAGGTTCTGAATGTTCCGCATCCGTCGACGTATGCGGATTCCTCAAGCTCGTCGGGGACGTTCTTGAAGCACTGACGCATCATGAAGATATAAAGTCCGTTCTTGAATCCGAGACCCGTAATGGAGAGTATCCAAAGCGGAACATAGGAGTTCAGGAGGTTTATATACGGATACTTGAGCAGCTTGAGACCGGGGATAACTCCTCCGCCGAGGAAGTTGAATATTCCGAGGATATCGAAATAACGGAACTCGGTGAACATCGACAGCTTGATCGTCGAGTGAGGAACTATCATCGTAAAGATTACGAGCAGGAACAGGATTCCGTTGCCCTTGAACTTGAACTTCGCAAAGCCGTAACCGATCAGGCAGCAGACGAATGTCTGAAGGATCGCGCATGAGCCTGCGAGGATAAGCGTGTTTCCGAGCGCGAGAGCATATGAGTTATCCTTTATGATAGCGGTATACGTTTCAAGCGTCGGAGCCTTCGGAATGAGCTGTACCGTTACATCAACGAAATCCTCCGGACTCATGAACGAGGCGGAAATCTTCGCAAAGAACGGGAACAGAATAACGTAAGACACGCCGATCAGGAAAAGCAGACGGAAAATGTACCAAAGAACGTTGATAACGAAGTTGATGTTGAGGAGCTTAGCCTGAAGCCTCTCGATAAGGGGAGTGCGATCGAACTCTACCTTGATCTTGTTTTTGGTTTCACGTTTGATCTTCGGAGGAGTCTGAATATTATTTGCATTCATTTACGTTTTCCCCTTTCTCAGTCTCTGCGCTGATAGAAGATGAACAGCCGCAGGATTCCGGCAGCAGCCGCAACTATCAGTATTACGATCAGGAAGTACATCCACGACATTGCCGAGCTGAGCACCTGCCCGTTCGAGCCCGAAGAATAAACTCCGTTGATATAGGACATAACTCCGTTTGACGATGCCGTGAACGAGTCGATTATCGTATAGACGGCATTTACAAGGATCATGGGGCTTATCATGGGAAGAGTGATCTTCCAGAATGTCTCCCATGCGCTTGCGCCTTCCATCTGGCAGGACTCATAGATCGCAGGATCTATACTCTGAAGTCCGGACAGGAAGATAAGCATCTGTACGCCGCAGCGGTTTATGATATCGTAGATGTTGTTTACAAGCTTCGTGATCGCGTCAAGCATATCCGTACCGATTACCATTCCGGAGAACAGCGCCTTGATATCCATCGCGTCAACAATCTGACTTACGTTATCCTGACCGGTACCCATATCGATCGAGCTTCCGGATTCCATCGAGCCCGCCACGTTTGAGGAAACATCGATAGAAGAGATAAGTCCGGTCATAAGTATGACGGGGATGAAGAAGATCGCACGGAACGCCGCGCGTCCTGCCATCTTCTGATTCAGGATGATCGCCACGAACAGCGAGAATATCACTATCGCGGGAATCTCGAGAAGGAAGGTTCCGATTCCGGAGGTGAGCGCCGTTACGAAGCTTGCATTCTGGGTGATGGCTTTGATATAGTTATCAAAGCCGACCCAGTGAAGCTCATAGCCTCCCGAACGGAGCAGCTCCATTTCATTGAAGCTGAACCGTATCGAGTCAAATATCATAGGAAGATATATCAGAACAAATCCTACGATAAACGGAAGAACGAAGAGATAACCGGCTCTTGCTTTCTTTTTGTCAAGGGATATGCTCTTTTTTCTTATCTTCTTCGATGAAGATATTTTCGAGCCCTGACCCTTCTGCTTTTTATTCGCACTTTTTATAAATTCATCCATCAGCCGATTCCCCCTTTCATCCGTCGATTCTTACGAAGCCGAGCGAGTCGATTTCGTAGACCGTTCCGTTATACACTGCCTTTACGGCAAATGAGTTGTAGTTGAGTATGAAGCTTGTGCCGCCTTCGTATTCAACGCGGACGACCGTGCCCTCTGTGGTGAGATACTTGTTCACGGTACCCGAAGAAGTGTTTCCGTTGTCGTCGGTATCGGTACCGTCATCGGTATCGCTTCCGTCGTCTTCGGAGATATCCTCGTCGTCGTCGGGAATAACGATCTCTTCATCATCAACGGTCATTCCGAGCTCACGTCTTCTCTGTGCAAGGAGAGATGCGAGCAGCGCCTTGCGGTCAGCCTCGTCCTTCTCAGCCTTTGCAATCTCTGCCGCAAGCTTTGCAGCATCTTCATCAGCCTGAATCTCGTCGTCGTCGGGAATACGGGATGCGGTGATAAAGTCGTGATCTACGATAAGCTTGGTCTGAAGATCGGAGAGAACATCGTTCAGGCGGAGGTAATACTCCGCGACCTCGTCCTTCCATACATCGTAGCCGACGGAATAATAGTTGCTGAAGGAACCGGATTCCTTGAGGGCTTCGAGGTTGCGGTAGGAGAGAATGAAGTAAAGGCTTGAGCCGTTCTCGATCGCATGGAGCAGTGCGCTCTCGATATCGCTCTCCATGTTGAGCGCTTCGCCTGCGGTCTTGATGTATCCGTGGAGCACCATTCCTATGAACGGGATGGACGCACTCGCTCTCATGTACTTGGAGCTTTCCGTTGCCATGTTAAGGATAACGTCTGCATACTTGAAGGTATACGCGTTACCGCCGGACACCATCACATCGTAACTCTCGCCCATCTTTGCGAGAATCTCCTGAGTGAAGTTCTTGGAGTCCTCACGGTTGTAAGGATCATCCTCGTCAAAGTCGGAGTTCAGATCGGATCCGAGAGTCGAAACCGAAATTCCGTTTGCATTGTAATCCACATAGGATTCGTTGAACTTGGAGTAGAAATAGTCGTAAACCGAAGGAGAAATCGCAAGTGCGAAATCGCTTTGCCATGTCTGGGTTGCCGCGTCGTAGTAACGCTTTGCGGTGTATCTGTTATCGATTGTCTTTACGGTATGCTTCTTCAGGTTCATACCGTCAAATGTTGTGCTATCGTGAATATACGCGAAGTCGAACTCGGGATAGAGACCGAAGCCCTTCTCTCTCGAATATGCGGCAAGATCGGAGAATCCGCTGTTGCCGCCGAGCACGCGCTCCCATTTCAGCTTATACGGAACGGTGGGATGGATTCCGCCGTTTGCAAAGCCGGTAAGCTTGAAGTTGATGTTTTTGACTCCCATGGCAGTCAGCTCATCGTACATCGTCTTGACATCTTCGAATGTAGTGAGCGCCGTATCAACCTGAACGGGGATGGAAAGGAAGCGTCCGTCGGTCTGCGTAGCGCCGAAGGATTCGATATAGAGCGGAATATTGCTGTCAATATCGCTTGCATTGAGTCTTGCGAGCTGTCCGCTCTTCTCGAGGTAGTTGCGGTAAGCCTTTGCCATTCCGACGTAGCTGGGCTCGTAGTAATTCGTAAGGTTTGCAGCCTGTGCCGTTGCGTCATCCGTCAGCATGATATACTTGATTCGGTAGCTGTCGGTATAACGTCTGGATGAGGTAACGGTCCATGTTGCGGTCTTATCGGTTACGGTTGAGCCGGAGAGGCTGTAGGTATCGTACGGTCTGGGATTGAATGTTGCGTAAACGGAGTTGTAATTGTGACGCTGTCCGCCTCCGTGAGTCGACATGAGTTTAGCCATTGTGTCGCCCTCGGTGATTATCGCTGTGTAGCCTTCGGTGCGTCCGTCCCATGTTCCGCTGACAACGCCGAATACGGGATATCTCATTATCTCGGCGTGCTGACCTGTTATCTCGTGATATGAGTAGTCGGGTCCGTACATTTCTCCGGAGATGTTGTATCCGGTAGTGATGTCCTCAAATCTTATGATTGTTCCGGAGCCGTCCGGAATGAAGGTATATCCGTTATAGACAGAGGAGCCTGCGCCCATCCACGGAAGGATCGAAAGAGATGTAAGCTGGAAGGTACTCTCATCGAAACGTATACCGTTTGCGGGGATACGCACCTCGAGACCTTCCTCACTCAGCGTATACTCAAGGCCGAGCTTGAAGAACGGGAGCGATTCGTTATCGTTTACATATCCGGTGAGGTCGTGGTCGTACTCAAGTTCATCGTATGTGTACTCGGGGCAGTATGTCTTGATAATGTTCTCGATACGGTCCATCTGTCCTTCGGACTGACCCGTTTTGGGGTCGAACACGTAGCACGCCATTCTCTCAAGTGCCGGGAACTGCTCGATAAGGCTTCGTACCTTACTCTCGGAGTAGCTTCCGTCCGTGATGTCGTAGTAGGTGTAGAATCCCTCGCTGCTGAGTTTTTTCTTGAGGCTGGGATTCGTGATCTTGTTCATTATAAGGGTTTCAAAACGAGTCTTCTCAATAAGACGGGGAACAAGACGTATCGTTGCCTCGTCACCGAGGGTGTACTCAACGCGGATACCGTTTTTAATGTTCTTCAGTCTTATCTGAGATTTCTTTGCAGCCTCGACATAACTGTACATTGTTGTCGAAGCGCCGTTTTTCAGGTACGTCAGGCTTATCTGCGAGAGAAGCTCCTGCTTAACCTGTGCGGATGCTTTGCTTTCGGAACCGTTTATATCATACGGATTCGAGAAGAGTATCTGTCCGGTCGCGGTGTTCTTCAGCGCGACCTCACCGGTATAATACTCATACCAAAGCTGGTATCCGTATTTCTCATATACCATGATCATATCCGTAAGCTTATCTTCCGGATAAAGATACTGCTTGGTAAGGTAGTTTATAACAGGTTCGTAATCCTCGTCTATCTTTGTTGCGTATATTTCGTCAAAGGTCATCTCGGAATAGTTAATCTCCGAAGCACTGCCGGATGTTCCGGAAGCACCGGTTCCCGACGTCTTTACTGCCGAAACCGAAGTAGAAACCGTGCCGGCGATCATAACCGCTGCAAGGAAGCCTGTTGCTATTTTCTTTATCATTGTGTTTCTCCTCCTTCCTTACTATATAC
Organism: uncultured Eubacteriales bacterium; assembly: GCA_900550625.1. Lineage (GTDB taxonomy): Bacteria > Bacillota > Clostridia > Oscillospirales > CAG-272 > UMGS1312. The sequence goes on along the minus strand of URSW01000019.1, from coordinate 7,347 downwards.
GGTAATTGATTTCTTCCGCAATGCTGTAGACGAAGCTTACGATCTTGGTCATAAGGCTTGAGAAGAGCACTGCAAGGAACATTATGAACGCCATTGCGATTATGGTAAACAAAATCGTAGCAACGTTTTTACCGAACGAGTATCCGTGCGTGACCATTACTCCGAAGAACAGAAGTATTCCGACCCAGATAAATGCGATCGTGTTGATAAGAGTGATGACCGCGGATTCGTTTGCGGTAAGGAAATTGGAAACCGCCGTGGAAAGTATTATAAGAAGCGGCAGCGGAGCTATTCCGTAGCAGGTTGCAACGAACACGTCACGGAAGCTTCCTTCACCTTCGAGAAGTGTGGTAAGGCACCAGTTTGCAACGACGAACAGCATTACCGGCATAACTACCGAAATGATCGCCGAGAAGATGGTTCCGGATGACGAAGATGTTCCGGAGAAGATATATCCCGTTCCTATCGACTGATAGAAAAATGCGAGTATCGTAAGTCCGAGGAAGACGAATGCCGCTCGCGGACTGCCTCGCTGCTCATGCTTCAGATCCCAGAATCCGTCAAACGGGTGGAAGGAAACGTGAGTAGCGTATGATATCTCTTCAACGAGAGTGCGCCGTCCGACTTTAAGCTGCGCTTTCTTGTTGATCCTTCCGGATATACCGAATACCTTTACGACGAGCACACAGACTGCAACTATTACAACGGGGATCGTCCAGAAGTATTTGTTCGACCACTCTTTACGGGTCTCGGCGTAAGCCTCGGAATACTTCGACACGTCATATGCGGTCTTGAAGTACTTGCCTGCTTCCTCATACTGACCGTGTCTGAAGAGTGCCTGACCTATTCCGATATAAGCAACGTCGAAGTTGTTGTTTCTCTTGAGTATCTCCTGCCAGTCCTCGAGGGACTTATCGTACAGGCGGTTATTCTGATTCGAAAGAGCCTGAAGCAGGACGTCGCCGTATTGAGTTCTTCTGTAAACAGCAAGAGACTTATTTCCTTTATCGATGACGAGCATTTTATCGCCCTGATAAACGATAGCCTCGATCGAGGAAATGTTTCCGGACTGAACGCCGTTATCACCGAAGGCGAACAGCAGGTTGCCGTCCTCGTCATAAGTGAAGATCTTCGATCTTTCCTCGTCGATGATCGACCATGTTCCCTCGGGACCTACGGCAACGTCAATGATCTTGGAAGGATTCGTATTTCCGTATCCCTCCTCGTCGCTTACCTTGACTTCACCGGACGGCGGATAAAATCCGTTTCGTCTCATGACGTCGGTGCCGGAAGCGTTGAGTTTCTTGACCGGAGCATAATCTCCTGATTTACTCTTGGAAGTGATCGCGCTCTGCTGATCGGCGGGATCAATAGAGGAAATGGTAACGTAGATGAAGTTTTTTTCGTCTATTGTTATGTTGTTGTACTCGGTAGGAACGTACTTTACAAGTCCCTCGGCATTCTTTTTGAAATAAGTATTCCAAATGAGGTCGATCGCGTTGTAGGTAACCTTCTGTGCACCGATAAATCCGAAGAACTCGCCGTCGTCGCCCATTACGATAATACCCTGGTTGGTGGTGGAAGAGACCACGAACATACGTCCGTAATCATCTACCGCAACTGCGACGGGAGTATATATATCGCCTTCGTCAAAGAGGTTTGACTCGGGAGCAAGTACGGTCTTTACATAATTTCCGTCGAGGTCGAACATTACTATGCGCGCGTTTCCGGCATCGCAAACATAGATGTATTCCGACGAAACAAATACGCCCTGAGGATTGTTGAATTTGTCGGGGATCATCTGCTCGTTGACAAACTCCGTAATCTGATACTTCAGCTTGTAGTAGCGGTCGAGCACGATAACGCGGTTCTGTGTTGTCTCAACAAGATACACGTTGTTCTTATCGTCAACCTCTACATCCGCAAGAGCGTCAATGAGAGAATCCTCGTCAAGTCCGATGTACTCCGAATCAACGATGGCATCGGGAACGTACGCGTCGGGAGATTCGAGAACGTCGCCGTTTATCGAGTAGGTGTACGTGGAATACGGCGTTACTGCCGAGATCACGTTTGCGAAGATCATGGCGCATATAAATGTAAACGTCAGTATTTTTATCAGTTTTTTCATATGCCCTCCTTAATCCTTCATACCGCTGGAGCCCATCGTTTCGATGATCTGGCTCTGCGAAAGCAGGAACACCACGATCGGCACTACCATCATTATGAAGGACGATGCCGCGCTTGCGCCGTTACGAACCGCACCTGCCGACAGTATCTGTCCTATTGCATAGTTTACGGTTTTGAGCTCTTCGCTGTAAATAAAGGTGCTCGATCCGGTCTGCCAAAGTCCCTGGAACGAATAGATGATAAGCGTAAGCCATGCGGGTTTTACCATAGGCATTGCAATGCGGAAGAATGTATTGAACTCGCTCGATCCGTCGAGACGTGCGCTTTCGAGCACGGCATCGGATACGTTTGAGTCCATGAACTGCTTCATGAGGTAAAGTCCCGTTGTAGTCGCCCATGCGGGAACGATGATCGCAAGATAGGAATCGACCCAGCCGAGAAGGCTCATCGAGATAAAGTTGATGATACCCGCAACGGTAGCGGAGAACATAAGGGATTTCTGAATGAGCTGGAAGAAGAACTTATGTCCCGGGAAAGGAATCTTCGAAAGCGCGTATGCGCAGAGCGAAGAGATAATGAGGTTTCCGAGAACTCCGGCAACCGTGATGAACACGGTATTGAAGATGTATCTCGAGAACGGAACCCACGAGGATGACATGAGCTGGAAAAGATATGTGAAGTTTTCAAGCGTAAGTCTTCTCGGGAAGAAGTGCGGCGGGAAATAGAAGAACTCTTCAAGCGGTTTGAACGCGTTCATTACGGAGTAGATCATAGGTATAAACATGAATGCACCGATCAGAAGAAGCATTATGTTTATTCCGAAGTCTCCGCCTTTGGAACGATTTAGGACAACACGATGATTTCTTACTCTTATTTTTTTCATCTTTACTGCCCTACCTTTGAAAGAAGCTTATGAATGAGCATATTCGATCCGAACATGAGAAGGAACATGATAAATGCGATTGCGGAAGCGTAACCTACCTCCCAACGAACCCCGCTGTACTCATTCAGATGCATGGTCAGCGTATACGCGCAGTAATCGGTCGTGGGGTTTCCGGCGAGAGACTCAACTACACCGCCGAAGTTGAATGCACCGGTAATAGCCATGACCGCACCGAACATAAGCTGAGGCTTCATACTCGGGAGGGTAACGTACCAAAGCTCCTGCCAACGGTTTTTGATGCCGTCGATCGCCGCAGCCTCGTACATATCGTGGTTTATTCCCTGGAAGCCTGCGATAAACGCAAGGAACGAGGTTCCGAGTGACATCCAGAGGGAAACGACTATACAAAGCGGCATTATGTACTTTGTATTCGTAAACCAAAGTATCGGCTCGCTGATTATGCCGAGCTTCATGAGCCAACCGTTTACATATCCGTAGGAGTCGCCGGAGAAAGCGAGCGTCCATACAAGCATGGCGTTTCCGGAAATGGAAGGCGCATAGAATATGAAGGTGACTATGGAACGCGCGCGGGGCGAAAGCTCGTTAAGAAACCACGCGGTTATAAGTGAAATGAAGTACGACCCGGGACCGGTTGCTATCGCAAAGATCATTGTATTTTTCAATGCGATAATGAACAGTTCATCCGTGAGGAACAGCTGTATGTAGTTCTGCATGAAGATGAACTTAGGCATCTGGATCATGTTGTATGAAGTGAAGCTGAGAAGGAGCGATGCCGCAACGGGAATTATGGTGAATATGAAGAACATTATCATAAACGGCGCTATCATCAGATAGCCGATACGGTACTGCTTCATCATCATCCATGTCCAACCCCAGCGTGACATCTCCTTTCTCGCAACAGCTTTTTTATTTGACATGGCGGAATTTCCTCCTTGAGAGATTATTATACGTTATATTATTAATAATGTAGATTTTTGCCGAGCGGCCTTGCCGCCTCTGAAGGAGGATCACTCCTCTTTATTTGTTTCACCGTAGATCGGCAGCTTAAATTCGCGTCTCTTTCGGCTTATCTCGGAGTTGATCGCGTTTATATATCCGAGAAGGGTGTACGTAGGATCGGCGCCGTCATTGTATGCGGCATTAAAGGAAAAGCTTATATATCGCGAAATGATGTAGTTTCCGGGATACTGCGGAATTCCGACAAGATTGTCGAACTGTTCGAGCAGTGCGCTGTATTCCTTCTTCGTCCAGGGCATCTCCGCCATTGCCTCAAGGTTTGCGGTTGCGGATTTTGCCGACGGTCCGAGAAGTGCGACAAGCTCGTTCGAGTAGTCAACTTGGAAATCCTTATCGGTATACCAGCAAAGGAATTTCCATGCGGCTTCCTCGTTGCGGCAGCTCTTTATCATCATAAGTCCCGAAACAGTGGCGATCGCGTCGTTGTTGATATTGCCCTTGGCATCCTTTGTTCCGGGAATTGGAACCATTTCCCAAAGTCCGGAAATTTCCGGTGCGAAAATCGTTATGGTCGTGTAGAAACCGTAGTCGGTAATTACAACCGGCATGCTGCCTTCCTTAAATCTCGTCTCGGAGTTAAAGGAAACGGGCAGTGAGTACTGAGTGAACATTTCGCAGATATCCTCAAATGCGGAAAGCGAAAGATTATCGTCAAGGTTGACTCTCCAGCCTTTCTCCTCAAGCACATCGCTTGTCTCATCCCAAAGATCTCCGCCTCTCTGATAGAGGAACATTTCAAATGAGTTCAGCATTCCGACATCCATGTTGTTATACTGAAGAACCGGAACCATGGAGAGAAGCTCATCCCATGTCTCGGGAATCTCAATTCCGAGGTCAGCAAGGATATCGGTTCTTATGAACATCATCGGAAAGTTTTGAGAAACCGGAAGTGCATATGTGTGACCGTAAAGTGAAAGCGGCACAAGCGCTGATTCGTCAAAGCGCTCGCAGACCTTATCAAAATCCTGATAATTTTCAAGCGGGAGACATACTCCTCGGATAGCGTAGTCTATAACACCGCCCGTAGGGTCAAGCGAAACGTCGGGACCGATTCCCGCAAGGATCGACGGGAGCCGTGCTCCGCCGTCTACAAGCTTAAGGGTAACCTTTGTCTTGTTCTGCTTTACAAATCCGGAGTCAACAAGGTTTCTCATTATCTGAGCCTGGTCGCGTCCGCTCGAGGTCCAGCATTCGATCGAGTCTGTGTAAACTTCGCCTTCGTTGTCCATCGACGAAAGGCTGCTGTAATCGGTATAGAAGCTTCCGAAGAACATCGAGATCTCATATTTAAATGCCTGCCAAGAGGTTCCTTCCGCGCGCGGAAGTTCCGCTTCGGGACTCTGGATCGTAATGTAGTCGAGCTTGAGAGGCTGAACCTCAAAGTCGGTGACCCATGAACTGAGGCTTCCGAGCTGATCCTTGAAAGACGAAAGATTTGCCGCAATCTCCTTTTCATCCGAAGCCATCAGCTTGAGGATGGTTATTACAGATTCAAGAGTAGCGTTCGAGGAGACTCTCGACTGAGTGATCGTCTCAATGTACTCAACGATTCCCTGGAGCTCTTCCGCTTTCGCGCTGATGTTCGTGATAACCTCGGGCATGATGCGTCCGAAGCCGTAGTCACGGTTTGCATCCGGCTGAACACCGGTCAACTTCATTATCTGAAGATATGAGTCATTCAGGCTTCTGGAAATTTCCTGCACTCTCGAAAGAATGTCACCGAAATCTCCGAGCGTAGCCATAAGCTCGATCGTGTGCTCGCCTTCGTCAAGATAGAACAGGAACTCGTACGTTCCGTTTCCGAGCTTGATCACATTCCACTCGGTACCGTAAGCGAAGCGGCATCCGTATGCTTCGGTGAACGGAACTTCGCCGTCGATCTTTACGGTTCTCGATACAAACACGCCGTCGGAAATATCCTGCTTATATCTTGCAACGACACTGTAAAGACCGGCACCGCCCTGCGGAACGGTAAAGGTGTACTTTGCCCACTCGCCAGTACTCTGCCAGCTGTCGCCGCCGATTATGTTTCTCATGATACGAGTAGGATTCTGCGGCTCGGTGATAACCGAAGAACGGTCGTTCTGCGGGTAAATCGTATAGTTTGAAACCGACTCGGGCATTTCGGCATCAATGTGAATGGTCGCATTTCCGTAGGTATAGCCCTTGTCGCTGTATTCCTGAAGCTTCTCTTCATAGGAACGAGGAGTATCGAAGGTATACAGCGTTATCTTGGAGATGTACATCTCATCGCGCACGCCTTCTAACGATATCGTGTTGGTGCCCTTCTTGAAGTAGAAGGTAAAAGGAGTCTGATAATATGTATCCGAATCGGAGAGCTCCATGGTGTTCCACTTCAACTCGCACTGCGCATCCGGACGCTGCTCGTTTCCGGAAGCATCCTTTGCGAAACGCACCGTGCCGTCCTCCTGCTCAACATAGTTGAACGTCCATGTCTTGAGGAAGTTCATGTAACGCGCCTGCGAAAAAGGGACTTCGTCATTGATGTAGAAAATACGCTCGATATTGGTTTTTCTCGATGAATACGGCGCATAGTCTACCTTTATTGAATACATGCCCTCTTCTTCGACATTGAAAGACCACGTTATCTTTCCGGCATCGTCGGTAAGAACGACCTCGTCCTCGAGCCCGTAAACTCCGGACTCCTTGGTTATATTCTTAGCCGTGGTGGCCTTTTCATCGTAATCTGCGGCATTGATCACAATCTCTTTTGTCCCGGCGCTCACCCCGGCATGATTCTCCAGATACTGACTGTACGAAATCAAGCTGAGCTGATCGCTGAGATCAGCTCATGTTTTATGTCGGCAAACCTGCGGATGGAGCAACAGGAAGGGCATATAAAGAATCATAAGGCATATGTGCAGAGTTGGATCGGTCAGATTAAGGAGAAACCGGAGACATTGATAAAAGCGGTACAGCAGGCGGAAAAGGCTGCTGCATACATGGAATATCAGGCTGAATTGCTTCCAGAAAGTGAGTATAAGGCAATTAGTCAGGCTACGATGGAAGTAACAGAAGATAAGATCGGCAAAGAAATAAGACCGGAGCTACAGGACAGAAAGATACTTCATAATACGATCAAGGAAATCCATGCTGATTTAAAAGAATTGAAAGAGGGTACCGTGTTTTTCAGGAAAGTGATAGGGGAATACGGACTTTCCCGGATCGCGACAAAAGAGCGGGAAGTGATAGAAATTGTTAAGGCATATGAAGAAAGCATAGGGCGAAAAGAGTCGGTAGTAGAGAAATACGACACAGAGCAGTTAAAGGATTATGCT
>URSW01000018.1 GCA_900550625.1 uncultured Eubacteriales bacterium | reverse complement strand
GGAGCACCTCGTCGGCGAGCTCGAGCGCGCCCTCGCCGCCCTTCGCCCAGACCTCGGAAAGGCGGACGTTGACGCCCACCTTCTCGCACTCGGAGGCGATGAGGTCGAGCTCGGCCTCGGTGTCGGTCGGGAATCGGTTGACCGCAACGACCGCGGGGAGACGGTATACCTCGCGGATGTTCTTCACATGGCGGAGCAGATTCGGCATTCCCGCTTCGAGCGCGGCGAGATCTTCCTTGCCGAGCTCGCTTTTCGCAAGTCCGCCGTGCATCTTCAGCGCTCGGACAGTCGCAACAATCACGACCGCCGACGGACGAAGCCCCGCAAGGCGGCATTTGATATCGAGGAACTTCTCCGCGCCGAGGTCGGCGCCGAAGCCCGCCTCCGTGACGGCGTAATCACCGAGCGCCATTGCCGCCTTCGTCGCGGTCACGCTGTTGCAGCCGTGCGCGATGTTGGCGAACGGACCGCCGTGGACGAGAGCGGGCGTCCCCTCGAGAGTCTGAACGAGATTCGGCTTTATCGCGTCACGCAGGAGTGCCGCCATCGCACCCTGTGCGTGCAGATCGCCTGCGGTGACGGGGCGTTCGTCGTATGTGTATCCTACTACGATGCGGGAAAGCCGCTCTTTGAGATCGGATATATCAGAGGCGAGGCAGAGAAGCGCCATTATCTCCGAAGCCACGGTGATGTCGTAGCCGTCCTCCCTCGGCGTGCCGTTGACACGTCCGCCGAGCCCGTCAACAACATTCCTGAGCTGCCTGTCGTTCATGTCGACGCAGCGGCGCCATGTGATGCGGCGCGGGTCGATGCCGAGCGCGTTCCCCTGATATATGTGATTGTCGAGCATGGCGGCGAGAAGATTGTTCGCCGCGCCTATCGCGTGAAAATCCCCGGTGAAATGAAGGTTGATGTCCTCCATGGGGATGACCTGAGCGTATCCGCCTCCGGCGGCGCCGCCCTTTATTCCGAATACCGGACCGAGCGACGGCTCGCGCAGCGCGACAACGGGCTTCTTCCCGATTCTGCGGAGCGCGTCCGCAAGACCGATCGTCGTCGTGGTCTTGCCTTCGCCCGCCGGGGTCGGCGTTATCGCGGTAACAAGCACGAGCTTCCCCTGCTTCTTTCCTTCGAGCGTACGGAAAAGCTCCGGCGAGATCTTGGCTTTGTTCGAGCCGTACAGCTCGAGATATTCCTCGGGTATTCCGGCGCGTTCGGCGATCTTTGTTATATGCTCGGCTTTTGCCGCCTGAGCGATTTCGATATCGGTCATGTTTTCCTCCGGATTTTGATTGAATTATTGATTTCATTATATCAAAAAAGCCGCGCTTTTTCAATAAGGAGGGGGGCAAAACAAAAAAATTGAAAATTTTTCGGAAAAATTTGCGTTTCGGTGCAACCTTTGCGAATTTTTATCGTGTATAATAGTGAAAGAGGCTATACGGCATAACTTTGTTCCGCACTTTCGGCGGAAAAAGTCCGTGCGCCGTCCGCAAAACGGGAACGGATGGTGCGGGGCTGATGCGGTATTGCATTAAAGATGAAGGAGACATCCATGGACGACAACGCAATACTTGATTTGTTCCGTGAACGGTCGGAAGACGCGATCGTCCAGGTTCAGATAAAATACGGGAATTACTGCAGAAGCATAGCCTACGGCATTCTTTCTTCCGAGGAGGATTCCGAGGAATGTGTAAACGACACATATATGCGCGCGTGGAATTCGATCCCGCCGCACATTCCCGAACGTCTGTCCGCGTATCTCGGAAAGATAACGAGAAATCTCTCGATCGACCGCCTGCGGAGAAAGGGAACCGGTAAGCGCGGCGGAGGCCAATTCGAGGTCGCGCTGAGCGAGCTTGAGGAATGTTTGCCGTCACCGTCGGCAGCCGGGACGGAGGAGGCGGCGGACAGTGCGGCTCTTTCGGAGATCATAAACCGCTTTCTCCGCACTCTTTCGCTTGAAAAGAGAACGGTTTTTATCGCGAGGTATTGGAACATGCGCAGCGTATCCGATATTGCATCGGAGCTGTGCACATCCGAGGCAAAGGTGAAATCGATCCTGCACCGCCTGCGGGCGGGGCTGCGTGCCGAGCTTGAAATGGAGGGCTACAGCGTATGAAGAACATGGAAAACAAAAACGGGGAAAATAAGATGAAAAAGATAGACGCGAACAGACTTTCCGACGCGATCGGAGAAATAGACGAGAGCCTTATCGCGGAATACGAAACCAAAAAGGATTTCCGCGCATACAGGATCAGAATGCGCACCCGCATTATTGCCGCCGCGGCTTCCGTGGCGATAGTCGTTGCCGCAGTCCCGCTTACCCTGCATTTCATGAGGCCTCATGATGCCGACGATATCCCTCCGCAGGAGACGACTGCTCCCGACAATGCGAACAATAAGCCCTCGGACGATATCCCGGACGACAGCCTTTTCTCGATAGTGTCCGTCACCGCATCGTCGAGCTCGTCGAGCTTTATAGACGGGGATACCTCGTTTGTCGTAAAGACCGAGAACGGATCGAAGGAGCTTGTCGAGCGTCATCTTATGCTCGAACCCGCGATCGACTATACCGTGCAGCAGACGGGCAGCGATGAGTTTACGGTGACACCGAAGAAGAGCCTCGGCGACAATACGGTCGTCAGCCTTTCGTATGTGAAGAATAAAGAGGTCGACTACAGCTGGGCTTTTCAGACGAAGAGCGAGCTTTCGGTGACCGAAACGTATCCCGCCTCCGGCGCGATGACGGTGAGCGAAAACGCGGTCATCGAGATCGAGCTTTCCTGCCCAGACGCTGAAAATCTGCCCGAGGAGACCGTGATAACTCCCGCGCTTGAGGGCGAGTGGCTCCACCTCGGCAGAGTATGGCGTTTCACTCCGTCGGCTCCGATGGAACCGGACACGACGTATACCGTAAGCCTTTCCGACAGAATCTCGGCTGACGGAACGGAGATGAAGAATCCGTATTCGTTTACCTTCTCAACTTACAAAAACGAGATGAAGGGCAGTATTTATCCGGAGCTTCTCAGTGCGGACGGAATAAACACATACCGCCCAGACGACGCGGTAAAGATCCGCTACAGCTTCACCGAAAACTTCAGCGGAGAGGTCACCTCGGTAAAGCTTAAGCGCTTTGCCGACGCGGACGATTTCGAAAAGTATATCTCCGGCGCAAGCGACGTCCGTGCCGAGGATCTCGGCGAGGTCGCTTTCACCGAATCCGACGATGTCGCAGCGCGCGTCCGCACGATAACTCTCGATAAAAATCCCGGTACCGGATACTACGCGGCAAGCGTGTACTGCGGACGCTTTGCCGTGTTCGAGTGGACGGTGCAGATAAACCCGATCTCGGTGTACGCCGCGATGACCGGGGAAGATATCTTCGTGTGGGCGATCGAGGACGGAAAGACCCCGACCGATAAAATGACCGTTGAATTCGGTTCGGCGGAATATACGACCGACGGCGACGGAATACTGACGATAAGCGGTGCAAAGGCTGACAGCGGCGATTTCCTTGTCGTCGGCGGCGACACCCCCGTTTTCGTCGGAGCACAGGTCTACAATACGGCGACCTACCCGAACACATACATTTACCTCGACAGAAATCTCTATAAGCCAACGGATAAGGTGAACGTATGGGGATACGTCCCGATGTCGCGCTTTCCCGACGGTGCCGACGGAGTGTTCACACTCCGCATAATCGGAAATTCGCGCACCGCAGAGCAGAGCGTCAGAGTGACTCCCGACGAAAACGGCGCGTTCACCGCATCGTTTGAATTGAACTCTCATCTTGAGGGCAGCATTTACGTCGAGTTTTTATACGACGGAGTTATCCTCAACTCCCACAGTCTTGAGATCGAAAATTACGAAAACGAGTACTATAAATACGAGATCGTCTCGGAGCGCGATTACGCAGCCGAGGGCGAAGCGTTTGAATTCGGCGTGACCGTTACTCATATCACCGGCATGAAGGCGGTCGGAAAGAAGGTCTGCCTCTCCTTCTCAGGCACCGGAGAGGACGAGATCACCGCAGTTACCGACGAAAACGGAGTCGCACACTTCTCGGCAGTGCCCGACCTCGGCAATTTCTTCGAGGGGATTGCATATGTGCCGGTTTATCTGAGAAGCGCGGAGAGCGGAAAATATCCGCAGTCCCCCGCAAAGACCGTTCACGTTCTGCGGCGTGACTGCCGCGGAAATTGGAGCGGAGATGACGGCGAGTATGTGCTCGATATCGAGCGTCTCGACATGGATTCCTTCAGAAAATCCGTAAGTGCAGCCGATCTGAAGTACGTTCCGTACGATACAAATGTCACCCTGACCGTCACGGAAACACGGACGGAGAAATATCTCGCGGGATATGAGTACAACGAATACACAAAGGAAAACGAGCCGACATACGGCTATGCGACTTCTTCGCAGACGGTGTATTCGAAGAGCTTTGACACCGAGGACGGAAAGCTTGAATTCTCCGCCGATTCGGTCGAACTCCGTGAATCCGAAGGCAACGTCACATATTCCTATCAGCTGTACGCGACCTTCAGCGATACCGAGGGACGCCCGATCAAGGTGACGGATTACGGCTTCGGCATAAAGCGTCAGAACGAAAAAATCTTCTATACCGGAATCCTTTCCGAGGGTGAATGGTACATCTCGGACAACTTTGCATACGGACTTTACGGATATGAATTCGTTATAAAAAACGGCACCGATCTTTTCTCCCATATGCAGAGCGGTCTTGCATCCTACGGCCTTTCGTACGGCGAAACTGCAAAGATAGATCTTCTTGCCGACGGCAGGAAGAAGGTCGAAGGCGGCACGGTCGTAAGGATAGTTTCCGCAAACGGAATACTTTCGGCGGATAAACTCGACGCGGGAGACGATCTCTCGTTCGAATTCGCGGACGACTGCTTCCCGAATTCAACGGTATCCGGCGTTTACCTGAAGGACGGCGTGTTCAACAGGATCAAGCCCGTATTTATCAGCGCAAAACCCGAGAGCCGCACGCTTAACGTGTCGGTCGAAAGCGATAAGAAATCCTACGCTCCCGGAGATGAGGTAACTCTCAGAATAAAGACCGCCGAGAGCGACGGAAGCGGACGGCGTGCGGCGGTGATTGTAAGCGTGGTCAACGAAGCGGTGTTCGCAAACGTTTGGGATCGGTCGGATATCATTTCCGAAATCTACGCTCCCGTGTATTATCCCGTGTATACCTTCTCCTCCGACCGCGATTTCAACCTGACCGGAACAATGTGCGGCGGACGCGGCGGCGGTCCGGAAGAGGTGAGAGGCAATTTCGGAGACACGGCGTATTTCGGTCAGGTAACGACAGATGAAAACGGCGAGGCTGAGGTGACCTTCACGCTTCCCGACAGCGTGACCGAGTACCGTATCACCCTTCAGGCCGCAGATGCGGAGATGTACGTCGGCAAGACGGAAAGCTCCGTTGACGCATCGCTTGATTTCTTCATAAGCTCGGAGCCGCCGAAAAAGGTAAAGACTGCGGACGATTTCGCAGTAAGCGCATCCGCCGTTTGTGAAAGAAACCTTGACGCGGAGTTCGAGTTCACTCTCGACGGAGAGAAAACACGCAGAGTGTCCGCCAAAACGAATACCCCCGTCTCCGTGAATTTCGGAAAGCTCGATGCGGGAGAGCACACCGTCCGTATCAAGGTGTCGGCGGGCGAGCTTACGGATGAGATCATCTATACGGCGGACGTTATCCGCACGGCACAGGGCATCGCGGAAAGAAGCTTCTGCACACTGACCGACGGTGCGGGCGTGATAGAGACGCTCTCCGATCCCGCGATGCTTGAGATATCGTCGGAAAACACGGTCCGTGCAAAGCACCTCGTCGAATTCCTCAAGAATAACGTGTCGCCGCGCTTTGATACGATGATCGGCGCGAGATACGGCGCACAGCTTTGCAATTCGGGTTTCGGCGACGACTGTGCAGTGCCGCAGATCAAGCTGTATAAGTATACCGATTCGTTCATGCTCAAACAGCTCGAAAATTCCGAGCCGGATGAGGTGCTCACCGCACTCTCGCTCTACTTTACACCGGAAACCGTTTCTCAGGTGTCTCTTTCGCCGCGGCCGATATCCGAGGTGTCGGATATCGATGCTCTGCTCAGAAGCTGCCTCATCGGCGCGGCAAAGCGCAGCGCGGTGCTCGACGATCTGCTTTATCTGAAAGCACTGCTTGAGAATGACGAGGATGCCGATGCCGGAGATTTTGCACTGCTTTCGCTTTCGTTTGCGATGCTCGGCGAATACAAAACCGCATCGGAGATGTACGACACGGCGAAAGACCTTCCCGAGTCGGACGAATGGTCCGCGATCCTCGCGGTATGCGCGTCGTTCGTTGACCGCAGCGGGCTTTATGAAAAAGTAAGTGCCATGATCGATGAGGACCCGGCGTGCGAGTATCTCCCGTTTGCGGCGATCGCCTGCCTGAAAGCGCTCGTTTCCTCGGATGATGATGTATACAGCGTTACCGTTGAATCCGGTGATTTCAAAAAGAAGATCGAGGTGTCGGGATTCGAAACAGTCATGCTGCCCGTCCCCACCGGAGGAGATGCCGAGGTGAAGCTCAGCGATGCCACGGAGGGAATAAGCGTCGCATACTGCTGCGAGAGAAAGCCCGACGGGGATCGGGAGAATGAAAAGGATTACGGGATTTCGCTTTCGCTGCCCGATCGCATCAGCCAATACGGAGACGCAGTGCTTACGGTCGATCTTTCCGCATCCGAAATAAAGAGCGGAGAGCTCAGAATAGCCTTGCCGAATTCGCTTAAGACGGTCTACTCATACATTTCTGTGGAGGACGGCAATGTGTTCGCGGATGCAAGCATCAACGGAAAACTCACTCTCTATATCGGAAAAGATGCGCCCCGCGTCTTTACACTTCCCCTTGTCGCATCCGAGATCGGTGAATATGTCCTTGAAGAGGCGGTATTCGTTTCGGACGGCATGAAGACATTCTCTCACAAGGTTTTGTTTGAAGTCGAATAAACCGTTTAAAGCTGACACAGAATATTAACAACTGCGTTAAATATATCATAAAACTACATGGTATTATATTATTAAAACGTATTTAAAAGGCGGCGCCGCACATGAGATACGGTAAATCGGAATTGCGCGGTGCCGCCGCAGACCTCGGCAAAAGGAGGAGAAATGAAAAAACTTGTCAAGGCGGCGGCAGCCGCACTTTCGCTTGCCGCATTGCTCTCGTCCTGTACACTGCGGAAGCTCGACGGAGCATCGGGAACGGAGGATTTATCAAATCATACGGAAAGCGTCGTCACGGCGCTTCCGTCGGATACAGACGGAACATCCGGGAGCACGCCGCAGACAGCGCAGACGACGGAAAGCACCGGAGAGACGGATGTCGATCCCGTTACGGATACTGTGGAGCCCGAGCCCGAACCGGACCCGAAACCCGCACCTGTGCCGGAGCCCGATCCCGAGCCCGATCCCGACCTGACTCCGACATATACCCCCGTGGTGCTTATGTACCATCTTATCATGGACGAGCCGTACAGTCCGTATGTGAATCTGTTCGTCCGTCCGAAGGATTTTGCCGCGCAGATGGATATCCTGAATTCCTACGGATACACCTATCTTTTCGCGGATGAGTATACTCAAAACTGCGATAAGCCGTCGGTCGTTCTCACATTCGACGACGGATACGTCGATAACTATACGGATATGTTCCCGATACTGAAGGAAAAGGGCGGGCGTGCCACGGTATTCCTTGTGACATCGCTGATCGGTACGCCTCAGTACCTCAACGAGGATCAGATACGCGAGATGGCGCAGTCGGGGCTTGTGAGATTTGAGACCCATACCGTTTCGCATAACGCGATGGGGAATATGGATATAACGCGCCTCGAAAAGGAAATGTCCGAATCCGTCGCGTATATATCGGAGCTTACGGGACATCAGGTGGACGCGCTCGCATATCCCGCGGGCAGCTACAGCGACGAGGCGGTCGCCGTAGCATCGAAGTATGTGCGTTTCGCGTATACGACGAAATCTCCGTACAATGTGAAGCCCGATAATATGATGCTCATTCCGAGATTCGGTGTGCCGCGCGACTGTACCGAAGGCACATTCAGATCATTTGTCGCTCCGCGCCCTTCGTGAAAAACGCACCTGCGGAATGAAGGCTAATCTTCGATAAAGGCTTTGCCGATGCACAATGCGCTTCTTGAACGCAAAATGCATACGGCTTCGGTGAAAGATCCGTAAATCGCCCGAGCCCGGGGAGGTTTTACTCCTTCCGCCTCCTTCGCTTTGCGATTTCCTCTTTCACGCCGCCGCGCCGATTCCCGTCGGGGCGGCGGCACTTTTGATTTCGGACATCCCGTGCGCTTGTCACGGGGGAGTGACCGCCCGACAAATAAATTTCCGCGTCGAAAAAGGTTTTGATTGACTAATCGGAAAAAGTGGTATATAATTATGTTGCTACATATGTAAATCCATACTTCGGAGGTATCAGAATATGGCAAAAACAATCAACGTAACTATCTGGAACGAGTATAGACATGAGAAGAGCGACGAGAATGTCGCGAAGCTTTATCCGAACGGACTTCATGCGGCGATCGGCGAGTTTCTCTCGAAGAACGACGATATGAAGATCACCCTTGCGGCGCTTGACGATCCCGATCAGGGACTGCCGGATGAGGTGCTCAATAATACCGATGTCCTTCTTTGGTGGGGTCACATGAACCACGGCGAAGTCAAGGACGATCTCGTTGAGCGCATCCGCCAGAGAGTTTATGTCGGCGGCATGGGATTTATCGCACTCCACAGCGCGCATCATTCCAAGCCCTTCCGCGCAATCGTCGGCACCACGGGCAACCTTCTCTGGGGTGACAATCAGAAGGAGATCATCTGGAACATCATGCCGTCTCATCCGATTGCGGCAGGTATCCCGGCACATTTCGAGCTTCCCGAAGAGGAGCTTTACGCTGAGCCCTTCCAGATTCCGCAGCCCGACGCACATATCTTCGAGGGATGGTATGAGCACGGATATGTTTTCCGCACCGGATGCACCTTCCTCCGCGGCGCGGGACGTGTGTTCTACTTCCAGCCCGGTCATGAGACCTGCCCGTCGTTCTACGATGCAAACGTACAGCGCATAATCACAAACGGTGTACGTTGGGCGGCACCGAACGATTTCGGCTACGAGATCGAGTCCGGATGCCCCTACGTTACGGCGCTTGTCTGAGTCGGAAATGTCCGAAATAAATAACAAAAACGGCGCTTCCTCCGAATTTTCGGGGGAACGCGCTTGTTTAGGGGAAATGAGGCTCAGACTTGTGTCCGAGCAGACGGAGCTTTTTTCTCCTTCCGTCGGCGGACGCGGAGGAGGTCTTTTCCTGGAGGAAGAGGACGGGAGCGGAATTAGCTTTCCGCCCGACGATGTCCCCGATGTGGAGAAAAGCACGACCGAAATGAGCTGTATCGCATCGGCGGAGATTTGCGGAGGACGTATGGAGATCGTGTACGACGATGCATCGGTCGATCCCGATTCGCCCGCCGTGAAAACGAAGATATCGTTTGAGCTTTCCTCTCCCGGAACCGTTGTGATCGAACGAAGCGGGACAGTCGGCTCCGTCATGATCTTTGAGCAGGGCAGATTCCATCGCTGCGAGTACATTACACCCATTCTCAGATTCGAAGCCGCCGTGTTTTCGAGAACCGTGGAGAATACGGTCGGCGAGGCGGGCGGACGTCTTTATCTCGACTATGCAGTCGAGTTAAAGGGCGGCGCGGCGATAAGGACAAAGATGAATATCGAGATTGCTCCTCTAGCGGGAGCGTGAAAAACGAATGATCGGTACGGCGCCGCGCCGACGGGCAAAGCCCGCGTCCGCCCGCCGGAGAACATCCGCCGAAATAAGATAAGGAGGAAAGCCTTGCCGAAAGGTTTACGATAAAATGACCGATTCAGAATTCAAGCGTATTCTTTCGAATCCCGATAAGCTTTCCGGACCTTATCTCTTCTTCGGCGAGGAGGAGCTCATCAAATCACGATATGCGGAAATGCTTGCCGCCGCCGTGTGCGGCGAGGATACGTTTTCGCGCACCGTGCTCGACGGGGACAGCACGTCTCCGGGAGAGCTTGAGGCGGCGGTGGCTGCGTTTCCGATGATGTCCGAGAGAAATTTCGTACACCTTCGCGCAGCGCCCGTTTCGTCGTGGAAGGACGCACAGCTTTCCGAATATATCGCGGTCTTCGGACGCGCAAAGGATTATCCTCAAACGGTGCTTCTCGTTACGGCGGACGCATCGGCGGATTTCGGAAACGTGGCGAGGAATAAGCCGAATACGCTTTATAAAAAGCTCAGCGCAGTGCTTGAAACGGTGCAGTTTGACAGAAAGGGCGGAGCACAGCTCCGCCGCTGGGTCGAACGCCACTTCACCGCAGCGGGCGTGCCGTTCGGATACAATACGGCTGACGCGCTGATTTCGCGCTCGGGCAGCGATATGTTCGTGCTCAGCGGCGAATGCGAAAAGCTGATCGCTTATTCGAAATCGCACGGCGAATGCGAGATAACGCCGGAAACCGTTGATTTTGTGGCGTGCCCCGACCTTTCCGAAGAGGCTTTCGCACTGTCGAACGCGATCCTCTCCGGAGATCGCGCGGCGGCGCTTGATGCGCTTTCCAAGGCAAAGAACAGACGCGAAGAGCCTATCGCGCTCCTTTATTCGGTGAGTAAGGTGATGAGCGATATGCTTTCGGTCGCAACGTATGCTTCGGCGGGAATGACGAAGCAGGAGATATCGAAAAAGCTGAAAATGCACGAATACAAAACGGGACTGTATATGCGCGCGGCGGGAAACGACACCGCGAAGCTTGAACGGTCGATAAACCGATGCCTCGAAGCCGATCTTGCAATGAAAAGCTCGACGCTCGGATATATTGCGCTTGAACGGCTGATCTGCGGATAAGCCGGTGCGCATGATACGAAAGGAGCAGCAGCGTGGCTGAACGGACGGAAAGAATACATATCCCGATTCCCGTGGTCGTCGAGGGCAAGTACGACAAAATAAAGCTTTCCTCCGTCATAGACGCGAATGTCATAACAACGGGAGGCTTCGGGATCTTCAATAAGAAAGAAAAGCTTGCCCTGATCAGAACGCTTGCCGAAAAAGGCGGTATCGTCATACTGACGGACAGCGACGGCGCGGGCGGAGTGATCCGGTCGTATATAAAATCCGCACTGCCCAAGGAAAAGATATATAATCTGTATATTCCTCAGATTGAGGGAAAGGAACGCCGCAAGAGCACCTCATCGAAGGAGGGTACGCTCGGCGTCGAGGGAATGACCGACGAAGTGCTTCGCGGACTGTTTTCCTCTTTTTCCGACAGAATGGGATTCTCCGGTTCGGCGGCGCACACCGTGCGCGAAAGCATAACAAAAGCCGATCTCTTTGAGCTAGGACTTACGGGGGCGGGCTCGGCGGCTCGGAGAGACGCCCTCTGCCGCAGGCTTTCGCTTCCCGCCAAAATGACGCCGAATGCGTTTCTCGGCGCACTGAACATCCTTCTCTCGAAGGAAGAGCTTTACGAAATATGCAAAGACGAAGCGGCTGATGCGTAAAGCCGTGCTCTGCCGCCGAAAGAGCGGCGCTGATTCATCGGAAGTATCGCACATCATGTGCGTTATATAAAGGACGGTACGTATGATTACGAAAATCAAAAATCTGTACTTCAGATACAAGGAGCTTATAAATTATGTGATATTCGGCGGTGCAACGACCGTCGTCAATATGGTGCTGTACTATATTCTCATGCTGATCCCGTTTTTCTCGACTGACATATCGCTTGAGTTTTTCGGCTCCGCATATAAGATCGGCTATCTTATAGCAAATGCGATCGCCTTTGTCGGCGCCGTGATATTCTCGTATGTTATGAACAGACATTTTGTGTTCGGAAACCGTGTTTCCGGAGCAAAAGCGGTGGCAAGGCAGTTTTTCTCCTTCTTTACCACGCGCCTTCTCTCGTTTATTATCGAGGAAGTTCTCCTGTTCGTCCTCGTTGAAAAGCTTCTGGTCAGCGAATACATCGCAAAATGGCCCGTCGCCGTGCTTGTCGTCATAATAAACTATGCCTTCGGCAAGCTTCTTGTGTTCCGCAAGCGTGACGAGAACGGCCGCATCGTGACAAAATCAAAACAAGGATCCGATAACTGATGACTTACGGTTTTCTGCCTGCAACAAAAGAGGAATTCGACCGCTCCGGGATCGGCGTTCCCGATTTTGTCTACGTTTCCGGAGACGCATATGTGGATCACCCGTCCTTCGGTGCCGCGATAATCACGCGGATCCTCGATGCGGCGGGATTTTCCGTCGCCGTTCTCGCTCAGCCGAACTTTCGTTCGACCGAGGATTTCATGCGCTACGGGAAGCCGCGCCTCGGATTTCTCGTTTCCTCGGGAAACGTGGATTCGATGGTCGCGCACTATACCGCCGCAAAGAAGAAGCGCTCGGACGATTGGTATTCACCCGGCAGGCGCGCGGGACTCCGTCCCGACCGTGCGGTCATAGTCTATACCAACCGCATCCGAGAGGCGTACGGAGATATTCCCGTGATAATCGGTGGACTTGAAGCGTCGCTGCGCCGCTTTGCACATTACGATTATTGGTCGGATAAAGTGAGACGGAGCATTCTTGTGGATTCGCGCGCGGATATCCTTTCGTACGGAATGGGCGAGAACAGCATAAGGCGTATTGCCGAGCTTCTTGCACGCGGCGTTCCCGTGAAGAAGATACGCGATGTCCGCGGAACGGCGTACCTCTGCCGCCGCGGAGAAAAGCTGAATTTCGATCCCGTGCGCGGTACGCGCGAGGAGCCCGAGGGATACGATTACGATGAGCTCAAAACGTCAAAGGCAGCGTATGCGGCGGCGTTTGCCGAGCAGTATGCGAATAACGACGCGGTAAACGGGCGCGCCCTTGTTGAGTATTACGACGACCGTATGCTTGTGGTCAATCCGCCCGCATTCCCGCTCGAGCGTGAGGAGCTTGACCGGGTGTACGCTCTTCCTTATCAGAGAACCTATCACCCGATGTACGAGAAGGACGGCGGAGTTCCCGCGATACAGGAGGTTCGCTTCTCCATACCGCGGATGCTTCGGCGGCTGCAACTTCTGCGCGATCGCGTACCATCAAGGACGCTCTGTGAGATCACGCAGCGAGGAAAGTGTGCTTGAGGAGGCGCGCCTTCTCACGACACTGCCGGACTTCAAGGGATACATCCACGATATCGGCGGTCCGACCGCGAACTTCCGCAATCCCGCCTGCGAGCATCAGAAAGAGAACGGTGTCTGTCAGAAGAGGCGGTGCCTCGTGCCGAAGCCGTGTCCCAACCTTATAGCCGATCATATCGAGTATATGAACCTCCTGAAAAAGGTCAGCGCGCTTCCCGGTGTGAAGAAGGTCTTTGTCCGCTCCGGAATACGGTATGACTATATGATGGCGGATAAGGACGATACGTTTTTCAGATATCTTGTCGAGAATCACGTCAGCGGACAGCTCAAGGTCGCACCGGAGCATTGCTCCCCGAACGTGCTTTCATACATGGGCAAGCCGAAGATCGAGGTGTACGAGAAATTCAGAAAGAAGTTTCTTGCGTTTTCGGCGGACTGCGGCAAGGAGCAGTATATCGTGCCTTACCTGATGTCGGGACATCCCGGCAGTACGCTTGAGGACGCGATCTCTCTTGCGCTCTACACGAAGGAGATCGGGCTGAATCCCGAGCAGGTTCAGGATTTCTACCCCACACCGGGCAGCGCATCCACGGTCATGTATTATACCGGGATCGACCCGTTCACGGGGAAGAAGGTGCATATACCGGACGCGAGGGAAAAGGTGCTTCAGCGCGCGCTTCTTCAATACAGACGTCCGGAGAACCGCGCCCGCGTGCGCGAAGCACTCGCCGCCGCAGGCAGACTTGACCTGATCGGCAATTCTCCCGAATGTCTGATACGTCCCGCTCATCCGCACGGAGAGGGAAAGGGCAAGCCCGCGCCGGCTGCGAAAAAAACGCACGGCGGCGGAAATTCCGATAAACCGCACACTTCAAGGCACGCCGGATCGGGCAGAAGAGACGACCGCAGTGCCCGCGGAGCAAACGGAAAGAGCGGCGGACGAAATGCGGGCGGAAAGAGTACAAATGCCGCACGGGGCGCAAAGAACGCATCCCGCGGCGCAAAGAAGAAATGAACCAAGCCCGCCTTTGCCGCTGCGCTCACCGCAGCGACTGAAAAGCTTTCGATAACGGCCGCATCCCGCCGACGGGGAGTAAACATCAAAATAAAAGGAGGATCGTGAGATCCTCCTTTTTGCGTTTTCGGATTATTTTCCGCTGTCTCCGTAGTTTGAAAGAACGCGCGCGGACGGATCGTCCACATCGCAGCCCTCCCACGATTTGTTCGGCATCCAGAAATCCGCGACCATTTCCGCCTGTCCGGGATAATACTTCTCGAAAATCTCGCGGTAAAGCAGCGATTCCTTGGTGAACGGGCGCGCAAAGTCATACTTTTCCGAAAGACGCGCGAAATCCTCATCCGAATAAAGCGAGTTTGCGTATTCCTTCAGATAATCAACCATAGAGTGACCGACGGCATCGGAGAATGCCGCTTTCTCGCGCATGAGAAGATCCTCCGGCAGATAATCCCCGATGAAGGCGCGGCGCAGGAGATATTTGCCCTTGCCGTAGCGGTTCATTTTCAGCTCGGGGTCAATGCTCATAACATATGACGCGAAGTCGAGATCGCCGAACGGTACGCGCGCTTCCATCGAGTTTACCGAAATGCATCGATCGGCGCGGAGCACGTCGTACATGTAAAGCTCTCTGACGCGCTTTACCGCCTCGCGCCGAAATTCCTCGGCGGACGGCGCAAAGTCGGTGTACTTGTAGCCGAACAGCTCGTCGGATATCTCGCCCGTCATGAGTACGCGCACATCGGTGGTGCGGTGTATTTCGCGGCAGATAAGGTACATTCCCATAGACGCGCGTATGGTTGTTATGTCATAGGTGCCGAGCGCGGCGATGACCTCCTCGAGAGACGAAATAACGTCATCCTTCGTGATGATTATCTCGCTGTGATCGCTGCCGATGAAATCGGCTGCCTCGCGCGCGTATTTCAGGTCGATCGCGTCCTCGCTCATGCCGATCGCAAAGGTGCGGATCGGCTTTTTGAGAAGCTTCTGAGAGATCGCGCATACGAGAGAGGAGTCAAGTCCGCCGGAGAGAAGGAATCCGAGCGGCGCGTCCGCGTCGAGTCTTTTCTCGACTCCCGCGACAAGCTTGTCGTGTATGCTTTTGCAGATCGTGTCAAGATCGCCGGAGACATACTCCGAAACCTCGGTCACATCGCGGTAGCGGACGAATTTGCCGTCCGCATAGTAGTGTCCGGGCGGGAACGGGATAACACGTTTGCACAGTCCGACGAGGTTTTTCGCCTCGGATGCGAACACGATGCCGCCGTCGTCGGTGTATCCGTAGAAAAGCGGGCGGATTCCGATCGGATCGCGCGCCGCGACGAACGATTTCTTCGCCCCGTCGTAGATGATGCACGCGAATTCCGCATCAAGCTTTTCGAACATTCCGACACCGTACTTTTCATACATCGGCAGAATGATCTCGCAGTCGGAGTCGGATGCGAAATCGTATTCCTTCGACAGCTCCGCCTTTATCGGGCGGAAGCCGTATATTTCGCCGTTGCATACGGCATAGCTTCCGTGAAGCTCAAACGGCTGCATACCTTCGGGAGTCAAGCCCATAATAGCCAAGCGGTGAAAGCCTAACAATCCGTTTCCCGTGTCAACAATTCTGCTGTCGTCAGGTCCCCTTGAAATTGTTTGGTCAAATCCTTTTTTAAAAGCAGAAAA
>URSW01000017.1 GCA_900550625.1 uncultured Eubacteriales bacterium | reverse complement strand
AGCATCCGGTCAACCTCGCATACGAGGCGGCGACCGCCGATCTGCGCGACGTGAACATGATCGACCCGTTCCACCTTGAAAAATACGGCGAGTACGCAGTGAACTACAACCGCGACGTGGAAGCCTTCCCGCTTCTTTCGGCGATATTCGAAAAGATAATCGGCGAATGTCCGTATTCCTCTCCCACCGACATGGGAGTCAATATGGCGGGGTACTGCATCACCGACGACGACGCGGTTTGCGAAGCCTCGAAGAGAGAGATAATCAGACGCTACTATACCTCAAAGTGCCGCCAGCTCAAATGCCTTGAGGACGACGAGACGGTCTATAAGATCGAGCTTGTAATGAAGCAGGCGGGCGTTACCGCTCTCGACCGCGCTGTTACGGTCGCGGCGCTGAAGCGCGCGGAAGAAACGGGCAAACCCGCCGCAGCGCTTGAACTTGAGGACGGAACGGTCATTACCGGAAAAACGACCAATCTTCTCGGCGCATCGTCTGCGCTGTTTCTCAACGTGCTGAAGTATCTTGCGGATATCCCGGATAACATACATCTTCTCGCGGCTGATATTATAGAGCCGGTGCAGAGACTTAAGACAAACTGCCTCGGCAGCCGTAATCCGAGATTACATACCGATGAAACGCTGATTGCGCTTTCCGTGTGCGCTTCGCATGACGAACGCGCCGCGCTCGCACTCAGCCAGCTCGGAAAGCTCCGCGGGTGTGAAGCTCATTCGAGCGTCATGCTCTCATCCGTTGACAAATCCATGTTCAAAAAACTCGGAATAAACCTCACCTGCGAGCCCCGCAACGAGGTGACGGAATAAAATTTCAATCTGCGTCAAAATCCCCTTTGATAGGACAAAGCCGAAGATGTATAATAACGGAATGAAAAACGCATGACGGCGGTAATTTGTACGCGGAATCGGATAATTGCCGCTGCCTCCGGAATATAATGAAAGGTGTACGGTATGGATAAAAAATCACAGTCGGAAAAGAATAACGTGAACGATCTTCCCTCGTATCTGTTTCATCAGGGAACCAACTTCAACGCGCAGGATTATCTCGGAGTACACGGAAAAGAAATCGGCGACGGCAGGTTTGAATATTCATTTCGCGTCTGGGCGCCCGGGGCCGAAAGCGTGTCTGTCGTGGGAGATTTCTCATCATGGGATCAGAACAAGGGAATCCCCATGGAGAGAGTTACGGAACAGGGCGTATGGGAGGCGATCGCGGTATTCGACCGCAGCATCGAAGGACGCTTCTATAAATACGCCGTGCGGCGCGGCGGCGTCACATGGCTGAAAGCCGATCCTTACGCATTTCAGTCGGAAACGCTCGAAAAAACAGCGTCGATCGTCAGAACGCTCCCGAACTTCAAATGGGAGGATGCTTCATGGATGAGGTTCCGCCGGAAGCAGTTCCGTTCCGCAGCGTCTCGGAAGGCATCGCATTTCTATCCCTCTCCGATGAACATATACGAGCTTCACCTCGGTTCATGGAGGACGAAGGACGGCGCGTGCACCGCAGACGGTAAGCATTACCTCAATTACAGGGAGATCGCAGATGAGCTTGTCCCGTATGTCAAGGAAATGGGATATACCCACGTTGAGCTCCTGCCTGTGATGGAGCATCCGTTCGACGGATCGTGGGGATATCAAATATGCGGATATTTCGCCCCGACCTCGCGGTTCGGAAATCCCGAGGATTTCATGTACTTCGTCAACCGCCTCCATAAAGCGGGTATCGGAGTGATTCTCGATTGGGTGCCTGCGCATTTCCCGAAGGACCGTCACGGTCTTTTCGAATTCGACGGAGGTCCTCTTTACGAATATCAGGGAAGCGACCGCATGGAGCATCACGGATGGGGAACAAGATGCTTTGACGTGGGAAGAACGGAGGTACAGTCCTTCCTGATATCGAACGCGCTTTTCTGGCTCGGTGTGTACCATGCGGACGGACTCCGCATAGATGCCGTTGCGTCGATGCTTTACCTCGATTACGACAGAAAGCCGGGAGAGTGGATCCCTAACGTGAACGGAGACAATAAGAATCTCGAGGCAATTGCCTTTTTCAGAAAGCTGAACACCGCTGTTTTTGCGGCGCATCCCGACGTGCTGATGATAGCTGAGGAATCGACCTCATGGCCGATGATAACGAAGAGAGCCGATGAGGGCGGTCTCGGATTCAATTTTAAGTGGAACATGGGCTGGGCGAACGATATGTTTCAGTATATGTCGTCCGATCCGTTTTTCAGACAGTATATGCATGATAAGCTGACGTTCCCGCTCATGTACGCATTTTCCGAGAATTACGTCCTTCCGTTGTCCCACGACGAGGTCGTCCACGGAAAGAAGTCCCTAATAGATAAAATGTCCGGCGAATACGATTCGAAGTTTGCCTCAATGCGCACGTTCCTTGCAAATATGATGACGTTTCCGGGGAAAAAGCTTACGTTCATGGGAACGGAATTCGCACAGTTCCGCGAATGGGATTACGAGAATCAGCTTGAGTGGTTTATGCTCGAATTCCCGCGTCATTCGGAGATGAAAAACTACGTCAGACAACTCAATGCGCTTTACCTTGAATCTCCCGAGCTTTGGGAGATCGACGATTCGTGGGACGGATTCGAGTGGATAGACGCCGATCTTTCATCGTCGAACCTCATATCCTATAAGCGAAAGAGCGCATCCGGACGCGAGCTGATCGTCATACTGAATTTCTCGCCGATCCCCTACGGAAACTATACTTTTAACATACCGCGGCGCGCGGAATACGAGATCGTGTTCAGCTCGGACAGATATGAATTCGGCGGAAAGAACGACGTCACCGAAGGACCTCTCACGACGGACAGCGCGGTTGTGAACGGTGAACGCATATACCGCGTAACAGCAGATGTTCCGCCGCTCTGCGCACTCATAATCAAAAAATCCGCAAAAAAATCAGATAAGGGGCGCGGCTCCGGAAAAAGCGGCGCCTCCGGTAAAGGGAGGAAGAACGATAATGTATAAGAAAAAAGAATGCGTTGCGATGCTTCTTGCCGGCGGGCAGGGAAGCCGCCTTTACGCACTTACCGAAAAGACCGCAAAGCCCGCGGTGCCGTTCGGCGGCAAATACAGAATAATAGACTTTCCCCTCTCTAACTGTGTGAATTCGGGAATTTATACGGTCGGCGTGCTTACGCAGTATCAGCCGCTCGTGCTGAACGAGTACATCGGCTCGGGACAGCCGTGGGATCTCGACCGCATGTCGAGCGGAGTTATGGTACTCCCTCCGTATCAGGGAAAGAGCGGAGCGGATTGGTACAAGGGCACGGCGAACGCGATATACCAGAACCTCGACTTTATAAGAAGATACGAGCCCGAGTATGTCCTTATCCTCTCGGGCGACCACATATATAAGATGGATTATTCGAAGATGATCCGCTTCCATAAGGAGAAGGGCGCGGATGCGACGATCGCCGTACTCGATGTGCCGATCGAGGAGGCGAGCCGCTTCGGAATAATGAATACCGACGAAGATCAGCGCATCACGGAGTTCGAGGAAAAGCCCGCTCATCCGAAGAGCACGAATGCGTCCATGGGAATATACGTTTTCGGAAGAAAGGTGCTCGAAGAGTATCTCGAGCGCGACGACAGGGACGATAATTCGTCAAACGATTTCGGCAAGAACGTGATCCCTGCCATGCTTGCGGATCACAAAAATATGTATGCATATCATTTCGACGGATATTGGAAGGACGTCGGGACGATCTCCAGCCTTTGGGAAGCTAACATGGATCTTCTCGGAGACGATCCGGTGTTCAATATATACGATACGTCGTGGCGTATCTTTTCGAGGAACAACGCGGATCCGCCGCACTTCACGGGAGAAAACGCGAAAGTTACGAATTCACTTATAACCGAGGGCTGCTTCGTTGACGGAGTGGTTGAAAATTCGGTGCTATCCGCCGGAGTGCGCGTTGAAAAGGGCGCGTATATCCGCGACAGCGTTATAATGAGCGGTGTCACCGTGAAAAGCGGAGCGCTTGTAAATTACAGCATAATCGATTCCGATGCGACCGTCGGAGAGGGAAGCGTCGTCGGACGCACGAGAAGCGCGAGCACCGGAATAACCGGCGTGTCCGGCGGCGTGACCGTCCCGGACGGCGCGGACGTTCCGGCGGGCATGATGGCGACGAAACAGTATCTTGAAAATCTCGGAAGGGAGGATAAGTGATATGGGAGCAGCGGGAATAATTTTTTCAAACATACATGACGGCAATCTGCCCGAGCTTACACGGCTGAGAACAACGGCGTCCGTGCCCTTCGGATGCAGATACCGCTTTATCGACTTCGCTCTGTCGAACATGGTCAATTCCAATATCTATAATATAAGCGTCATAACGCACTACAACTATCAGTCACTTATGGATCACCTCGGCTCGGGCAAGGATTGGGATCTTGCAAGACGCTCCGGCGGAATCAAGATCCTTCCTCCGAATATCACCGCATACGCAAATAACCGCAATGCACTTTATACGACAAGGCTTGAAGCACTGAAAAGCGTGAACAACGCGATAAACCGCATCACCGACGAATATGTAGTTCTCTCCGACTGCGACGTGATATGCAACGTCGATTTCAACGATATCATAAACGATCACGCAAAATACGGAGCGGATATGACCGTTGCCGTCAAGCGCATGTATCTGACCCCGGCTCAGGCAAGCATGAACGTGCTTTACGAATCCGACCCGGACGGCAGGATAACCGATGTTCTCACTTATCCGACATCGTTTGAGGGTGAGGCGGATGTCTCGCTGAACATCGTCGTAATGAGAACCGAGTATCTCCATAAGATACTTCTCGACTCGATAGCCCACGGATATACGAGCCTGACAAGGGAAATAATATTCAAAAATCTGAAATATTCAAACTACCGCGTGTATAAGTACGACGGATATTTCGCATGCATATCCTCCTTTGCGGATTATTACACTGCGAGCATGGATCTCATAAAATCCCCCGAGGCGAGAGCGTCTCTTTTCGAAGTCAAAAACCGCCCCGTACTCACTAAGGTAAGAAACAGCGCCCCGACATATTACAGCGCGGATTCCGACGTTAAGAATTCGCTTATTGCGGACGGCTGCAAGATATACGGTCACGTCGAAAACAGCATCCTTTTCCGCGGAGTGAAGGTCGGACGAAATACCACGGTCAAGAATTCGATACTTATGCAGGATACGCAGACCGGGGAGAACGTGTACCTCAACTGCGTAATAACCGATAAGAATGTTGTTATCCGCGATTCACGCATGCTTTCGGGAATCGGGGAAAATCCTTACTATGTGCCGAAGGGCAAGATGCTCTGATCCTTCGGATGGTCACGGCAGACAAAATTCCGCCGGGAAAAACGGCGGACAGTACGCCGCACGTCGGCGGAACGGAGGGTAAAATGAAAATTCTTTATGCAGCGGGAGAAGCACTTCCTTTTGCGGCTACCGGAGGTCTCGGCGATGTTATGGGCTCGCTTCCGGCGGCGGTCAAGGCGACACTCGGAGATAAGGCGGATGTACGCGTGGTGATACCGCTCTATCCCTCGGTGAGAAACGGATGGAACGATAAGCTTGAGAGAGTATTCGAAGGAGAGATGACGCTTTCGTGGAGAAGACAGTACCTCGGCATATATAAGATCGAGCGCTCCGGCGTTACCTTCTACTTCATCGATAACGAATACTATTTCAAACGTGCGCAGGCATACGGCAACTTCGATGACGGCGAGAGATTCGCTTTCTTTTCGAAGGCTGTGCTCGAGCTTATGCGGATCACGGATTTTTATCCGGATATACTTCACGCAAACGATTGGCAGAGCGCGCTCAGCGTTATCTACCTGAAGAGAAAATATGCCCACCTCGAACGCTATCAGAGAATATCCGCGCTCTATACGATACACAATATCGATTATCAGGGCGTGTTCGGCTTCGATATACTCGGCGATGTATTTGAGCTCGACGAATGGGACAGGAGCATCGTTGACTATAGCGGGAATATCAACCTCACAAAGGGCGCGATCGTCTGCGCGGACAGAGTTACGACCGTAAGCCCGAGGTATTCCAAAGAGATCATGACCGAATACTATTCCGCCGGCCTTTATCACATACTCCGTATGTACCGTGAAAAGATAATCGGTATAATAAACGGTATCGATATCTCATATTACGATCCGAAGACCGATCCCGATATAGCGTCAAACTACAGTGCGGACGATATGACCGGAAAGGCGAAGAATAAAGCGGCGCTTGAAGATATATGCTCCTTCCCACATTCGGATGCACCGATCGTTGCGATGGTATCGCGCCTTGCATCCCATAAGGGCTTTGAGCTTGTCCGGCGCGTGCTCGAGGAGATCGTATGCAATTCGGACATACGGTTTGCCGTACTCGGTACGGGAGAGGCGGAGCTTGAAGACTTCTTCCGTTATATGGCGTCGCGCTATCCCGACCGCGTCTGCGCCATGATCGAATTCAATAAGGCTCTCTCAAAGAAGATTTATGCGGGCGCGGATATGTTCCTCATGCCCTCGAAGAGCGAACCGTGCGGGCTTTCGCAGATGATCGCATCGCGCTACGGCACCGTGGCGATCGTTCGTGAGATAGGCGGCCTTGCCGATACGATAATTCCGTATAACGAATTTGAAAACACGGGAAACGGATTCTCGTTCGTAAACTATAACGCACACGATATGATGAATACCGTGTATTACGCGCGTACCGTGTACGGAGACGGCGAAAAATGGAGATCGATTGTACGGCGCGCAATGGATACCGATTTCTCATGGCACAGCTCCGCCGGGAAATATATCGATCTCTATACCTCAATGCAGTATTGAGAAGGCGGCGCCGCAGAGTGAATTATCACCGCCGGCGCCGCTTCCGGCTTGCCGGAAAAGCAAAGAACGGGCACTTCGCATGATAAACGGAGCAAAACGCAAAAGCCCGACGGAAAGGAATATCAGATGTCAAAGGAACAGTGCACCGAAGAGGAAATAAAGAAAAATCTCGAAACAAAGCTCGCAAGATTTTTCGGAGTGATGCCCGATGAGGCAAACGCAAATCAGGTATATAAAGCGACGATACTTACGGTGAGGGATATCCTCACCCAAAAGAGATCGGATTTCAAAGAGAAAGTGAAAGCGAAGAAGGCGCGCCGCGTCTATTATCTCTGCATGGAGTTTCTCGTCGGACGCTCCCTTAAATCAAGCCTTATGAATCTCGGTATAGCGGAGCTTTACGAAAAGGCTCTTTCCGACATGGGCTTCTCTCTCGATTCAATCTATGAAATGGAGCCCGATCCCGGTCTCGGAAACGGAGGACTCGGACGGCTTGCGGCTTGCTTTATGGATTCTCTCAGCACATTGAGCTATCCCGCCACGGGCTTTTCGATATGCTACGAATACGGGCTGTTCAAGCAGAAGATAATCGACGGAAACCAGATAGAACTTCCCGATGAGTGGATGAGCCGCGGGGATGCATGGCTGAATCCGCGCACGGATCGCGCGGTAAACGTCCGCTTCGGCGGTCATGTGACCGAAAATTGGCAGAGCGGAAAGTGCAGCATCACATACGAAGACTGCGACGAGGTGCAGGCTGTACCCTACGATATGATGATATCGGGAGCGGGCGGCGAGGCTGTCAATCTTCTCAGATTGTGGAGAGCGCATGATACGAAGATATTCGACATGAGCCTTTTCTCCCAGGGAGAGTATGTCCGAGCGCTTCAGGAAACGACGGACGCCGAGATAATCTCAAAGGTTCTGTATCCGTCCGATAACCACGACGAGGGAAAGATGCTCCGCCTTACTCAGCAGTATTTCCTTGTGTCCGCATCGCTTCAGAATATAATTGCGGATCACCTTGCCGTGTACGGAACGCTTTATAACTTTGCGGATAAGGTTGCGATCCATATAAACGATACACACCCCGCACTCTGCATTCCCGAACTTATGCGTATCCTCATGGATATATACTCATACACATGGGAGGCGGCGTGGTCTGTCGTTACGCGCGTGATCTCGTACACAAACCATACGGTCATGCCCGAGGCGCTCGAATGCTGGAACGAGGGTCTTTTTGCCCTCAAGCTTCCGCGTATCCATATGATAGTCAAGGAGATAAACCGCCGCCTCTGCGCCGATCTCTGGAATATGTATCCCGGAGATTGGGACCGCATATCGAGAATGTCCGTGATAGCACAGGGGCAGGTGCGCATGGCAAACCTCAGCGTCGCCGCATCCCATAAGGTGAACGGCGTTTCGGCGCTTCATTCCGATATCCTTACGAAAACCGTATTCCACGATTATTACAAGGCTTTCCCCGATAAGTTTACGAACGTCACAAACGGAATCGCCTACAGAAGATGGCTCTGCTATTCGAATCCGGGGCTTTCCGCGCTTCTTGACGAGTGCATAGGCACGGCATACCGCACGGACAGTGAACGCCTCGAGGATTTCAGAGCGTTTAAGGACGATAAGCCCACGCTTGAAAGACTTATGCAGATCAAGGCGGACAACAAGGTCAATTTTGCCGCGCTTGTGGAGAAGAATACGGGAGTGCGCATCGATCCTTCGTCGATTTTCGATGTTCAGGTCAAGCGAATGCATGAGTATAAGCGCCAGCTTCTGAACGCACTCAAAATAATATCGCTTTATAATGATATTCTCGAAAATCCGAATGCCGATATAACCCCCGCCACGTTCATTTTCGGGGGCAAGGCGGCTCCGGGATACTATATGGCAAAGGATATAATAAAGCTTATCTGGAGCATCGGACAGGAGTTTGCCCGCGATACGAGAGTGAGGGATAAGATCCGCGTCATATACCTTGAGGATTACAACGTCACCACGACCGAAACGCTGATGCCCGCATCGGATATAAGCGAACAGATATCGCTTGCCGGAAAGGAAGCGTCGGGCACGGGATGCATGAAGTTCATGATAAACGGAGCGCTGACGCTCGGTACGCTCGACGGAGCAAATATCGAAATGATGGAGAAGGCGGGAGCGGAGAATTTCTTCATATTCGGACTCAACTCCACCGAGGTCGATGAGCTGTGGAAGAGAGGGTACGATTCCGCCGAATACTGCCGCAAGAGCGAAAGACTTTCAAAGACGGTGGAAACTCTTCGCCGCGGATTTTACGGCAATTCCTTCGAGGGGATGGCAAATTATCTTCTTCACGGCGCGGGAATCGCCGATCCCTATATGTGCATGGCGGACTTTGATTCGTATTTCTCGACGTACGAGTCAATGTGCGACTGCTACGCCGACAGCATGAAGTGGGCGAAGAAATCGCTCTGCAATATCGCGGGCGCGGGATACTTCTCGTCCGACCGCAGCATACGCGAGTACGCCGAGAAAATATGGAATCTATCTCCGGTGAAATAATGCAGGATATTTTCAGGGAAGAAAAACGCGCGGGTGCCGACGGCAAACTCATTTCGGGGGCGGCGGAGGAAGGGAAGGATATCCGGTTTTCCCTCACCTTTGACCGTGCGTTCGGAGTGTCGGATGCCGAGCTTCTGATACGGCGCGACGGCGGAAATGAGGAGAGCTTTCCTCTCGAATGGGAAAGCTTTGTCCTCGGGCGAGACATCTGGAGCGTTCTGATCCCCGCGGAGCGCCTTTCGGCGGGACTTTGGTTTTACCGCTATGTGATTACCGCGGGAGGAAAAAAGCGCTCGTTCGGCGGAGAGGGTGAAGAAATCCTCACAGAAAACGCGGATCGTCAGCTTCTCATATATGACAAATCACTTCACGTCCCGGAAAAGCTGAAGGGCGCCGTAATATACCACATATTCGTCGACAGATTCAGACGCAGCGGAAAATGCGGCGTGAAGGACGGCGCAGTCCTCGATCCGGATTGGAACGGCGGAATTCCGCAGTACGGCGAATATCCGGGAGCCGACGTGAAGAACAACGTGTTCTTCGGCGGCGATCTGTGGGGCATTGCCGAAAAGCTCGACTATATAAAGGCTCTCGGCACGGACTATATCTATCTCAGCCCGGTGTTCGACGCTTATTCGAACCACAAATACGACACCGGCGATTATATGACCGTCGATCCTATGTTCGGCGGAGACGAAGCGCTTTTCAACCTTATCGCCGAAGCCGGAAAAATCGGGATCGGCATTATACTCGACGGCGTTTTCAACCACACGGGGGACGACAGCGTATATTTCAATAAATACGGAAGGTACCCCTCGCTCGGCGCGTACCAATCGAAGGATTCGCCCTATGCCGAATGGTACAGCTTCCGCTCGTTTCCCGACGATTATGAGTGCTGGTGGGGAGTTAAGATCCTGCCGCGCGTGAATTCCTCGTGCGAATCATACCGACGCTTCATCACGGATTCCGTAGTCCGCAAGTGGAACGGCGCGGGGATCGCGGGCTGGCGGCTTGACGTCTGCGACGAGCTGTCCGACGGCTTTCTTGACGGATTTCGCCGCGCCGTGAGATCGTATGATCCCGAATGTGCCGTGATCGGCGAGGTCTGGGAGGACGCGTCGAATAAGATATCCTACGGAAAACGCAGATCGTATTTTTCCGCCGCTCAGCTTGATTCGGTGATGAACTATCCGTTCCGCTACGCGGTCATATCGTATGTGCGCGACGGAGACTGCGGAAAAATTTCCGATACGGTCACGGGGATATGCCGAAGGTATCCGAAATGCGTGCTCGACGGCGTTATGAATTTCCTCGGGACACACGATACCGAGAGAATACTTACCGTCCTCGGCGGAGAGAGCGTCGAGGGCAAGTCTAATGCGGGCCTTGCACATCTTCGCATGAGCGTCGGCGAGAGAGTGCACGCGGTGTCGCTTCTTTTGCTTGCACTTAAGATTATTGCGTTTCTTCCGGGCGCCTTTTCCGTGTTTTACGGAGATGAGGTCGGAACGGAAGGATACCGCGATCCGTTCTGCCGCCGACCTTTCCCGTGGGGGAGAGAGGATACCGCACTTCTCGGCGAATTCCGACGCACCCTACGCGCACGCAAAGAAGAGGACCTTTTTTGCGACGGGGATTTCGGCATAATTTTGCTGTCGCCCGAGTTTGCCGTGCTTGAACGCTTCCGGCGCGAGGAGCGAAATTCACCGTCGGTGATCTGTATAATAAACCGCACCGGGCGCGAAATGACGGTATCGCTTCCGGGAAAATTCCGTATTATTGCGGGTGACGCAAAAGAAAAAGCCGGAAGCATAACGCTTCCGGTGTGCGGTGGAGCATGGGTGTCTTTGCCCGACGGGAGGATCAACGGGGATGATATAACGGTATCATTTTCCTGAGCTTTTTCCCTCGGGCATCGCAAACCCCGAAATAAATCCGGTAACGTCGGCGGAGCAGACATCTCCGCCGACTACTCTGTTTTTGTGGATTATGACGTTTGCGTATACCGTTCCGCCGTAGTCGGGGTAGTTTGTGATCTCGTAGGTGTATCTGACGACTTCCTTGCCCTTGTACTTTGACAGATCGAGCCCCTGATTCTTCTGTATTTCGTTGTAGGAGTTCATCACCTTGTCAAATTCGGCGGGAACCTTCATTGTGACCTCTTCCTTCGGTGTCTCGTTGACATCCCATCCGAACTGCTTCAGAAAATTCACTCTGTCTTCGTTTGTCTTTACCTTTTCAAAGCTTATTTTTTCATTTGCGGCTGCAATCGCGTCGGTGGTCTGCGCGGTGACATCGGAGGAAAAAACGATTATCGAGATAAGAACCGTCACCGCTGCCAGAACGGCGGCGAAAAATTTGATATTGCTTGCCTTCAGCGTGCAGATAAACATATCTAAGCCCCTTCCTTTCCGTGGTGATATATTTATATTCGTGTTTTTTTCTTTTTATACCGTGAACGGAGAATATTATGATAGTTATTGTTGATGATAACACCGAGCGCGGGCTCGCTCTGAGACACTCGGCTCTTTCGGACTTTCTTCCGTGCGCTTTCTGCAGTGTGTCGGAATTTGTACATTTCCCGCACGGCAAGGATATCGTCGTGCTCTGCGCCGACAGAGAAGATCAGATTTCGGCGCTCGGATCGGCGGATAAAGCCGAGCTCATAGTCATAAATCATACCGGAAAGAATATTATCAACACCGACGCATATTTTTACAGCGAAGAAAACGACGGCGATCTCGTGCAGTTTCTTAAAGCGCGTGCTGCCGCGCTTTGCGGAAACGATGCCGATACGCCGTCGTACGGTGGAATATATTTTAATCCTGAGGGAAAAGTTGTGTTCTGCGGCAGAAAATTTGCGCTTACACGGCTCGAGAGGACAATCGTTTTGCTCCTGATCTTCGGTATGCGCGAGTGGTATACCGCGGAGGATATAGTCCGCAGCTGCTTTGCAAAGACGATGCCGGAGACAAGAAGCAATACGGTGAGCGTCCATGTTTCGAATATAAATTCAAAATCAAGAAGAGTATGCGGAAAGAAGCTGATCCTGACGCGCCGATTCGGCGGCTACAGGCTCAATCCGCTTTTCCTCGAACATAAGCGCTTTCGCCGCAGACTGCCCGTCAAAGCTCAATACGTCTGAGAATTTCCTTCACGGTTGCCAGAAGACGCTCGAGTGATTCGGTGTCAAGCGTTTCGTCGGGCGTGTGCGGAGAACGGATGTCGGCTCCGATCGAGATTATGTCCATGTCGGGAACGGCAGCCTTTACTATTCCGCATTCGAGACCGGCATGAATGCCTTCGTATACGGCTTTCTTTGAAAAGAGCGATTCGTAAGCTTCAAGATAAACCTTCAGTATTCTGCCTTCCTTCGAGAACGCCCATCCGGGGTATCTGTCACGGTGGAGCGCGTGACCGCCCGCCTCGTCCGCAGCTGAGTTTATCGTTTCCTGCTGAGCGTCAAGCGCCGCCTCGTCGGAGGAACGCGACGACACCGTTATGCTTACTCCGCATTCCGATGTGCGTATTTTTCCGATGTTCGCCGAGGTCTTGACAAGCCCCGGAATGTCCGGATTCATTTCGGTCACTCCGTGGGGGATACACCCTATCAGAGAAACGAGCCTTTCGTAAAGCCCGTCTTCGAATACCGAATCGAGAATGCATTCTTCGACTTCCGCGCTGTAATTACGGTCGTCGTCGCTTACCCTTTCCCGGAGCTTTTCATTTTCCGCGGATATGAGTTCCTTCACGTTTTGGGCATCGGACGCGAAATATATATCGCATTCTCTCGGAATCGCGTTGTCCTTCGAGCCGCCGTGGATCTTGTCTATCTTCACGCCCGGCACCGTGCCGAGAATTCCGAGCGCGGCTTCGATCGCGTTGGTTCTTCCGAGATTGATATCCTCGCCCGAGTGACCGCCGTAGAAGCCTTTCAGATGAAGGGCGTATCCGCGAAGATGCCCGGGGCGGCGTCCTGCGGGAACGGTGATATCGGAACGCATTCCGCCGCAGCAGGATACCGTTGCGATACCCTCGTCCATGGAATCGAGGTTTATCATGGTGCGTCCCTTAAGAAGGGAAAAGTCGAATGCCTTCATTCCGCAAAGTCCGGTCTCCTCCTCGGACGTGATGAGACACTCAAGCGACGCGGTCACACTGTCGTCCGACAAAAGCGCCATCATTACTGCCATCGATATGCCGTCGTCGGCACCGAGAGTCGTTCTGTCGGCGGTAAGATACCTGCCGTCGCGGATAAGCGGGATAGGATCCGCGGAAAAATCGTGATCGGACGAGCTTTCCTTTTCGCACACCATATCCGAGTGCCCCTGAAGAATGACCGGCTCGGAGCTGCCGGGCTTTCTTATAAGGATGTTGTTCGCACTGTCGCGCAGACAGTAAAGTCCGTGCGAACGCGCAAACTCCTCAAGATAAGACGCGATCTTTTCCTCATGGCCTGATTCGCGCGGTATGCGCGTTATTTCTTCAAAAATTTCAGTAGCTGTTTTCATTTTTCAAAGCTTTGCCTCCGCCGGGCGGGGGCTTCCTTTCCGAGGATTTCGGGAAACGGCAGGGAATTCGCGGAGACTTCCGCATAACTGCGCCGTTTATATAATAATAACAGATAATCGCCGCCGCTTCAAGTCTTAATTATTATATTGCCGTAAATAACTTTTTTCGCCCGAACAATGTAAAAAATATCGGTTATATATTTTCAACGGGAAAATAATGTGATATAATAACATAATAAAACTGCGCTCATGCGGCGTGTCGCGGCGGAAGAGCTTCGGAAGACGCCGCGCCGGGCGCAAAAACACATGCGGAGGTAAATGTGGGAAATATTTTTTCATCGGCGGCAAAGCAGATTTTCCGGAACGGAAATAAGCATCCGTTTACCTCGGCGGTCGTTTTGTGCGCGGGAACGGGGGAGCGGTTCTCCTCGGGAGAGATCACAAAGCAGAATTTTCTCATTGACAACATTCCCGTATGCGTTCACACTATCCGTGCTTTTGAAAATACGGATCTTATAGACGAGATCGTTGTGGTCGGACGCCGAGACGAGCTCGACCTCCTCGGAGAGTACTGCATAACGTATAAGCTCGGCAAGGTAACCCAGATTGTCGAAGGCGGAAAGACCCGCCAGGAATCCTCCCTCGCGGGCTTTGACATGGTGTCGGACGATTCGCGGTATGTCTGCATCCATGACGGGGCACGATGCCTTGTCACCCCCGAGCTGATCGAAAAAACGGTGAGACGCGCATACGAAAGCGGGGCGGCGGCTGCTGCCGAGAGATCGCGCGACACGGTCAAATATTCGGAGAACGGCGAGGTTATCGACGAAACGCTCGACCGCGACCGTATCTGGCTTGTGAAAACACCGCAGGTGTTCATGTGCAATATGTACCGCGCGGGTGCGTATATGGCGAAAAAGGACGGGGTCGCGGTCCCTGACGACTGTATGCTCGCGGAGCGCCTCGGATTCAAGGTCAGCCTTGTCGAATGCGGCTCGGACAATATCAAGATCACCTACCCCGGCGATGAGATCACGGCGGAGGCGATACTGAAAAGCAGGGAGCATATCTGATAAAACGGAGGCGTATTATGAAATTCAGAATAGGGCACGGATATGACGTTCACCGCATTTCGCCGGAGCGTAAAATGGTCCTCGGCGGAGTTGAGATACCGTGCGGATACGGACTTGAAGCCCATTCGGACGGAGATGTACTTATCCATGCGCTGATAGACGCACTTTTCGGGGCATGCGCCCTGCCTGATATCGGGGCGCATTATCCCGACACCGATGAAAGATATAATAATGCCGACAGCATGAAGCTTCTTGCGGACTGCATAAACGAGCTTGACGCCGTGGGATATCATGTGGAGAACATAGATTGTACGGTGATCGCACAGGCGCCGAAGCTTGCCGGATATATCACCGATATGCGCAGGAGAATTGCCGAAGCCTGCCGAGCCGATATAGGCGATGTCAACGTAAAAGCCACTACCGAGGAGCATCTCGGCTTTACGGGAAGGGGCGATGGAATCGCGGCGCACGCCGTCTGCCTCGTCTCCTCCGAAGAACGGTAAAACAGTTTCCGCTGCCTTGCGGCGGCAAAGCAGCGGATATTTTTACGCTTTCCTCATTGTATTCACTTCCTTGTTTCAACGTCCGTTGCAGGAAAGCGGAAATCTGTTTCGGGGCGGCTCAGCCGCCATTAACAGGATATGAATTATTTACCCCGGTGACACGGGGTCGGCAGGCGCGCGGCAGAGCCGAAAACGCGTGTTTGACGTCAGCCGTCGGATTTTCACACCCGGCGAATGAAAAAAGTTTTTGATTCTTTACGGAGAAACGAATGAAGAAAATTAAAATCGCGCCGTCCGTGCTTGCCGCGGATATGCTTCATCTTGAGGATGAGATATGTCGAGCATCGTCCGCAGGAGCGGATATGCTCCACCTCGATATTATGGACGGCGTATATGTGCCGAATATATCCTTCGGTTTTGATACGGTAAAGGCTATATCGCGGATAACGGATAAC
>URSW01000016.1 GCA_900550625.1 uncultured Eubacteriales bacterium | reverse complement strand
TGTAGCCGTACCCGGCGGCGATCGGTGAAAACACCCGCACACCGTATTTCGTCTCTTCCGTAAATTTGCCGTCAGAAACGGATATTTCGCGGTATTCTCCGAGCATTCCGCCGAGTACCGCACCGTAAGCTTCGAGATAATATGCGTAAAGCTTCGGATTTCCCGATATATTCGCGGCATTTTCTCCGTTTTTGATCCTTTCCGATAAATAATCGAGATCCGATTTTTTGTATCGGGAAAAATTCCCGCCGTATTTTACGCCGAGAAGCGAAAGAAGCTCGATCCATGAAATCTCATGATCGCTTCCGTGTGACGTGCAGTCGATCTTTGCCGCGTCGGACATGGCTTGAGATGTGATCCCGAAGTCCACCCACTTTATATATTTTCTTTCCTGCTCCGCACCGTATCCGGTCCCTGAGGAAAGAACGCACAGCAACATTGCGAAAAGGAGAACAAATATTCTTTTCACGATCTCCATAACAAACCTCCGGAACGATTCTGCTTTATTATTCATGTATATTTGTTGTTTTATACATTGACAACGGGTAAAGTAAAATGTATAATAATACATAAGAAAACGTGAA
The DNA here is from genome assembly GCA_900550625.1 of uncultured Eubacteriales bacterium. Classification (GTDB taxonomy): domain Bacteria; phylum Bacillota; class Clostridia; order Oscillospirales; family CAG-272; genus UMGS1312. The sequence continues at coordinate 15,554 of URSW01000016.1, read as the reverse complement.
AAGGTATTTTTGTATGACACGACACGAAGCACGGGCGATCGTATTCACCCTTATATTCGAATCATTTTTTCGCGGCGACGAAAGCGCTGAGGAAATCTATGCGTATGAGTCCGCCGCGCGCGGTCTTTCGGGAAACGGCTACATAAGAACGACGTTTCTCGGTTCGCAGAATAACGCGGAAGAGCTCGACGCATTAATTGCCTCGTCTGCACAGAATTGGAGCATCGGCAGAATGTCCGCAACCGCAAAAGCGATACTCAGACTGGCTCTCTACGAAATGCTGTATACCGACATTCCTCCTAAAGTGTCGATAAATGAGGCGGTAGAACTTGCGAAAGAGTATTCCGACGCCGAAGAAGCTTCCTTTGTAAACGGTATACTGAACCGCATTGCAAAGGAAAAAGGAGTTATCACGACGGAAATTTGTGCGGAGGCGCCGATTTCGGACGGTGAATAAAATGCGGCAGCTTTTTATAGGCGTGGACACAAGCAATTACACGACATCTCTTGCCGCCGCCGACTCCGACGGCAAAATAATCGCAAATATAAAAAGGCTTCTCCCCGTTGCCGAGGGCGAGCGCGGACTCCGCCAGAGCGACGCGCTTTTCGCTCACACAAAAGCTTTGCCGGAGCTTATCGGAAATTTATCCGAGACAGTATCGCTCCCGGATCGCCGTATCGCAGCAGTCGGATTTTCTTCGGCTCCTCGATTTGCGAAGGGCTCGTATATGCCGTGCTTTCTTGCCGGACACTCTGCCGCAGCATCAATTGCCTGCGGTGCGAAAGCTCCGCTGTTTTCTTCGTCTCATCAGGAGGGGCATATAGCGGCGGCGCTTTATTCGGCGTCCGCTCTTTCGCTGACGGAGAGGAAATTCATTTCATTTCATGTTTCGGGCGGCACGACCGATATTCTGCTCGTTTCTCCCGACCGCGAAAGGATCATCCGAGCGGAAAGGATCGGCGGAACTCTCGATATAAACGCAGGGCAGGCAATAGACCGTGCGGGTGTTATGATGGGAATGTCTTTTCCTGCCGGAGCGCATCTTGAAAAAGCGGCTCTCGGATATGTCGGGAAAATACCGAAAGCGAAAATATGCGTGAACGGACTTGACTGCAACCTTTCCGGACTTGAAAACAAAACCCGCGATATGTACGAAAGAAGCGGTGACGTTTCCGAAACCGCCGCGTATGTCTTTGAATTTGTTTCGCTTACGCTTTGTGCGCTTACCGAAAACTTACGGCGCGAATATCCGGATATCCCGATAGTTTACGCCGGCGGTGTAATGTCATCCGTCATAATAAGAAATCGTCTTGATTTTCCCGGGGCATATTTTGCCGCTCCGGAATTTTCATCCGACAATGCAGCAGGCTGTGCACTCTTGTGCAGAGAAAAATTCATGAGGGGGCTCTCTCCGGAGAGAGGATAAAATGGATTTCAACGAAACAGCTTCCTTCCCGTCGGCGGTCTCGGTATCGGAGCTCAATACTTTCATAAAGATGCTTCTCGAAAGCGCGCCGACTCTGAATGACGTTTATGTAAAAGGCGAGATATCGAATTTCAAGAATCATATATCGTCGGGGCACTTCTACTTCTCGCTGAAGGATAAAGACAGTCAGATAAAAGCGGTGATGTTCCGTTCAAGCGCGTCAAAGATGAAGTTCGTTCCCGAAAACGGAATGATGGTGGTGGCACACGGAAGAGTGGCATCGTATGTCAGAGACGGTCAGTATCAGCTTTACGCGGATTCGATGGAGCCGGACGGAGTGGGTGCACTATACGTCGCTTTTGAGCAGCTTAAGCAGCGGCTCGCCGCGCAGGGTGTCTTTGCTCCAGAAAAGAAAAATCCGCTTCCGAAGATACCCCAAACCATCGGCGTTATAACTTCGCCGACCGGAGCGGCGGTGCGCGATATAATAAATATAGCGACAAGACGCTTTCCGTTCGCAAAGATTGTGGTATATCCGGCACTCGTCCAGGGCGAAAATGCCGCATCGTCGCTGATTTCCGGAATACGTTATTTCAACGATACCGGATCGGCAGATGTTATTATAATCGGACGCGGCGGTGGAAGCATCGAGGATCTATGGGCTTTCAACGATGAAAATCTTGCAAAGACAGTTTGCGCGTCCGAAATCCCCGTAATATCCGCGGTCGGTCACGAAACGGATTTTACGATCTGCGATTTTGCTGCTGATCTTCGCGCACCGACACCGTCAGCGGCAGCCGAGCTTGCCGTTCCCGATACAGCCGAGCTCAAGCACAAAATAAATAACATTATTTCCCGTGAGAGTGCGGTGCTTCTTCAGATGCTTTCGGCGAAACGGGAAACTCTTGCGCGGTACGAAAAATCAAGATACCTGTCATCTCCCGGACATATGATAGACGACAGACGGATGACGCTTGTTCTTTCATCGGAACGTCTTATGACGTCAGCCGCCCATGTGAACGAGATCAAAAAGCATGCGCTTTCCGCTCTTTCGGGAAAGCTCGAGGCGCTGAGTCCGCTTGCGGTGCTGTCGCGCGGCTACGGCGTTGTGTCGTCCGAAGAGGGGAAAGTGATAAAGGAAATAGCCGACGTTTCGGTCGGAGACAAAATAACGGTAAAAGTCAGAGACGGAGAAATATACGCAGGAGTTTCGGGGACGGTCGCCGCCGATACTTCTGTCTCAAAAAAATAACGGAGGTCTTTATGCCCGAGGATAAAATGAAATTTGAGGACGCTATGAAGCGTCTTGAAGAGATAGTAAGATTTCTCGAAGGCGGAAACGCCGATCTCGATTCTTCGCTCAGTGCATTTGAGGAAGGTGTCAGGCTGGTCAAGTTCTGCAATTCCGAGCTTGACCGTGCGGAAAAGCGTGTGAAGCTTCTCGCATTTACATCAGACGGAAGCGTGAGCGAAACCGATATGCCCGAAATGAGCGGTGGACAGTCATGACTGATGTAAAAAATATGCTGGCATCCGATGCCGAGGATACGGAAAATTATATTAAAGGGATTTTCGAATCCGGCTTATGCGGCTCGACAAGACTGAGAGAGGCAGCCGAATACAGCCTTCTCGGAGGCGGAAAACGTATCCGCGCCGCGCTTGCCATTGAATTCTGCCGTATGTTCGGCGGAGATACGAAAAGTGCGCTTCCTTTTGCCGCCGCGATCGAAATGATTCACGCTTTTTCACTTGTACATGACGATATGCCGTGCATGGATAACGACGACATGCGCCGCGGCAAGCCTTCATGCCATAAAGCTTACGGAGAAGCCGAAGCGCTTTTGTGCGGAGACGAGCTTTTTTGCCTCGCCTTCGAAGTGATGACGATGAATTCGTATGTTCCGGATTCTACGGTGCGCAGGGCCGTCGGGGAATTTGCACGGTGTGCGGGCGCGCTCGGCATGATAGGCGGTCAGCATTACGATCTGTGCGAAAAGCCCGAAACATACGATGAGCTTGTAAGACTTCACAGGATGAAAACGGGTGCGCTCATTGCGGCTTCATGCCTGAACGGCTACTATGCAGCCGAGCCCGAGCCTTCGGATGAGATCTGCCGTGATCTCCGTAAATACGCATACGCGCTCGGACTTGCCTTTCAGATAACCGATGATATTCTTGATGTCACATCCGACGAGCAGACTCTCGGCAAGCCAATAGGAAGCGACGAGGAAAACGGTAAAGTTACATCTCTTACGTTCCTCTCGTTTGAAGAAGCATCAAATGAAGCCGAGCGAGTAACGGAAGAAGCAATATCCGCCATAAAGAAATATCCTTCCTCTGAGGCGCTTTGCGATCTTGCGAAATATCTTCGTTCAAGGAGCTTCTGAAAAGTGCGCATAGATAAATACCTTTATGAGAATTCTATGGCAAAGAGCAGAACCCACGCCCACAGTCTCATAATATCGGGATTTGTCCGGTGTGACGGCAGGATCGTCATGCGTCCTTCGTTTGAAGTTTCGGGAAGCGAAAAGATAGAAATCTCGGGGGATGTCTGTCCCTACGTCAGCCGCGGCGGATTAAAGCTTGAGTGCGCGCTCGACGAATTCGGGATAAACCCTTCGGGAAAGACCGCCGTTGATATCGGCGCTTCAACCGGAGGCTTTACCGATGTACTTCTTCGGCGCGGAGCGAAAAGAGTCTATGCACTTGATTCGGGGCACGGTCAACTTCACGCAAAGATAGCATCCGATCCGAGAGTGGTGTCCGTCGAAGGCTTCAATGCTCGTTTTCTGACGCATTCCGATGTCGGAGAAAACGCCGATATCGCAGTCTGCGACGTCTCGTTTATTTCGCAGACATATATTCATTCGGGAGCGTTTGACATTCTTTCGGACAGCGGGGATTTTATCGGACTTATAAAGCCTCAGTTCGAAACGGAAAAGAGGTTTATCTCAAAGGGCGGCGTCGTAAAGGAACCGAAGGTGCGCATTGACGCGGTCAAAAGAGTCCTTGAATCGCTCTCGAAAACGGGATTCTTTGTACTCGGACTTATAAAATCACCGATAAAGGGCGGAGACGGAAATACCGAATATCTCGTTTGGGCTTCCCGGCGCGAAGGCACGGAGATTTCCGATGCACGGATAAGGAGGACGGTCTGTGAAGAGAATAGCAATACTGCAAAGGAGCGATAACCGTATAGATCCGAAGGCGGTGTATCCGCTTTTTGATACTCTTTCGTCTCTCGGCTGTGAAATATGTCTTCCGAAATCGGTTTATCCCGTATATTCGGGACACACGGGAACGATGTGCGGGATCGGAGATGATCTCTCGGGCGAAAATATCGATTTTATATTTGTCCTCGGCGGAGACGGATCGATCATTTCCGCCGCAAGAAAAAACGCAGCCCTGAAAATTCCGATCGTCGGAATCAATTTCGGCAAGCTCGGATATCTCGCCGAGCTTGAGGTGTCCGAGCTCGGACTTATAGAAAAGATCATCTCCGGAAAATGCGATATCGAAGAGCGTATAATGCTTGACGTTTCGGTTATACGCGGGGAAGAAGTTCTGCGGACCGAATATCCTGCGCTCAACGATGTCGTGCTTTCGAACGGTCCGGTTTCAAAGCTTCTCTCCTTTGATCTTTTTGCAAACGGTGTGGCTGCGCAGTCCATGCGTTCTGACGGAATCGTTATATCTACGCCGACCGGCTCCACGGCATATTCCATGTCAGCCGGCGGTCCTGTTCTCGATCCGTGCATACGCTGCATCGTTGCAACTCCGATATGTCCTCATACGATCGGACAGCGTCCCGTGGTGTTCGGATGTTCAGCAGTCCTCGAGCTCCGCAATATGAAATGCCGCGGAAGCAATATATATCTTACCGTCGACGGAAATGAGGTTATATCGCTTACGGAAAACGACACGGTCAGAATTTCTCTCTCCGAACATTCCGCGCGTCTTGTCCGCGTAAAAAACAGTACCTTTTTGAAAGTGCTTCATGAAAAAATGAGCGAAAAAAGCTGATTCCTTTTTTGCGGCAAGCCGACGGGAACAGCATTGAAAACGTACATTATTTCTCCGCTTTATGCGCAGGAGGTTAATATGAAAAGCAACCGACACGAAAAAATACTCGAAATAATAAAGAATTACGATGTGGAAACGCAGGAAGAACTGATAATCAGGCTGAAAGAAAACGGATATAACGTGACCCAGGCGACGGTTTCACGCGATATCCGAGACCTGAGACTTACCAAAACAATGGATGCCGCTGGGAATTACAAGTATACTCTTCCCACCTCGGCATTGCGCAAGGCTGACGTTTACTCCGAAACTCTTGCGCGAAGCATAAAGAAAGCCGCCATCGCTTCTAACCTTATCGTGGTACATACATATTCCGGCATGGCTCAGGCGGTCGCAGCCGGAGTGGATTCACATGACAGCGATGAAATACTCGGATGCGTCGCGGGAGACGACACAATACTTATCGTTCTTGAGGATGCTGAAAAGGCATCGGCGTATTTTGAAAAAATAAACTCTCTCATAAAATAGATTATTATCGGGAGGCGATCTCTTGCTTCGTATACTCCGCATAGAAAATATCGCGGTCGCCCGTGAAGTCGAACTTGAGCTCGGACGCGGTTTTTCCGTGCTTACAGGTGAGACCGGCGCCGGTAAAAGCATCTTGATCGACGGTCTGACACTTGTATTGGGCGGTCGAATATCAAAAGACATGATACGTCCCGGAGAAAAAAATGCATCCGTCACCGCAATTTTTTCCGGTGTCGAAAACATTTTGCCTGTGCTTGACGATCTCGGAATACATCCCGACGGCGAAGGAGAAATCACGGTACGGCGCGTCTTTTCCGAGGACGGGAAAAGCAGTACGAAAATAAACGGAAAAAACGCTTCTGTTTCAGACCTCAGAGAGCTTTCGTCACTGCTTGTAAACATAAACGGACAAAACGATACGCACACCGCACTTGATCAAAGTACACATATAGAGCTTCTCGATGAATATTCCGTACTCGACAGATCGGCTTATTCCGAGCTTTACAGAGAATATCTTGACGCGGTGCGGGAGCTTAAGGAAATAAAGGAATCTCTCCGCGACCGCTCCATGATGACGGATATTCTGAAATATCAGATAAAGGAGATCGACGCGGCAAAGCTTTCGAATCCGGATGAAGAGGAGAAGCTTGAAAAGCTTCGGATCAAGCTTAAGGATATCGAAAAGATATCGAAATATACGGGGATTGTGGTCCGTGCGCTTTCACAAAGCGAGAAGGGCGTTACAGCCGCATATATGCTTGAAAAAGCTCAGGCGGCGCTTGAACAGCTCGGCGGAGTTATGGAGAACGCACAGGAGCTTGCCGAAAAGCTCGAGAGCATGCGGTACGAGATCATCGATATCGCCGAGCAGACATCCGATCTCATAGATTCCGATATGCAGAATCCGGAAGAAAAGCTTGACCATGTTGAAAAGCGCCTTTCGCTGATATCACGTCTCGAAAAAAAATACGGCGCGGATATTTCGGAGATACTTTCCTTTAGAGAAGAAGCCGCCCAAAAGCTTGACGCTCTTGAATCGGGAGACCTTGCCGTCAGGGAAGCCGAGACGGCGCTTGCCAAGGCTTACGAAGCGGCGCTTGCCGAAGCCAAGCGTTTGTCCGGAATACGTTCGGAAAACGCGAAAATACTTTCGGATCAGGTAGGAGCCTCACTGAAATACCTCGATATGCCGAAAGCCCGCTTTGAGGTAAAGGTCAGCCGCGACTATTCGTCAGACGGAAAAGAGATTCTGAATCCGAACGGATGCGACAGCGTATGCTTTATGTTTACGGCAAATCCCGGATATCCCATGAAGGAGCTTTCAAAAGTCGCATCGGGCGGAGAGCTTTCAAGAACAGTGCTTGCGATAAAATGCGCTCTTGCGGGAAAACACGGCGTGAATACGGTTATCTTCGATGAGATCGACCCCGGAGTTTCCGGAGCCACAAGTCAGAAGATCGGCATGAAGCTGAGGGAGCTTTCGAAGCATATTCAGGTTATATGCGTCACTCACTCCCCGCAGGTCGCATCACTTGCGGACGCACACTTTTTCATACACAAGTCGGAGAAGGACGGCAAAGCCGAAAGCTTTGTCCGCCTCCTGACAGACGAAGAACGTATATCCGAAATCGCTCGCATAATCGGCGGCGTTACGGTTACGGACAAGCAGATACAGGCTGCACGCGAAATGCTTGATACAAATAAAGATTAGAATAAAGGATGAAGAAAATGAGCTTGTTTCAGGAATTCAAAGACAGGGGAATGATCGCACAGTGCACAAACGAGGAGGCTGTCGCAAGGCTTCTTGACAATGAGAAGGTGACCTTCTACATCGGATTTGATCCGACGGCGGACAGTCTTCACATCGGTCATTTCATACAGATGAAAATAATGGCGCATATGCAGCGCGCTGGGCATACGCCGATCGCAATATTCGGCGGCGGAACCGCAATGATCGGAGATCCCTCCGGCAAAAACGATATGCGCCGCATGATGACTAAGGAAGAGATAAACTCGAACATCGAAAACTTCAAAGTGCAGATGGGTAAGTTTATCGATACATCGGACGGAAAAGCATATTTTATAAATAACGGAGATTGGCTTCTCAATCAGAACTACATCGACTTTCTGCGCGAAGTCGGACCGCACTTCACGATAAGCCGCATGCTTGCCGCTGAATGCTACAAATCCCGCCTTGACAAGGGACTCACCTTCCTTGAATTCAACTACATGACCATGCAAAGTTACGATTTCTACCGCCTGAATCAGGATTACGGCTGCATCATGGAGCTCGGCGGAGACGATCAGTGGTCAAACATAATCGGCGGTGTCGAGCTTATCCGCAGAAAAACGGGAAAAGAAGTTTACGGACTTACGTTCAAGCTTCTTCTCACGTCGGAAGGAAAGAAAATGGGCAAGACCGAGAAAGGCGCGCTCTGGCTCGATCCCGAAAAGACCTCTCCGTACGAGTTCTTCCAGTATTGGAGAAACATCGCGGATGCGGACGTTATAAACTGCATGAAGCTTCTTACGTTCATGCCGCTTGACGAGATCGCGCGCTACGAATCTCTCGAGGGAGCGGACATAAACAAAGCAAAGGAAAAGCTGGCATACGAAGTCACCGCACTTATTCACGGCGAAGAAGAGGCATGCAAAGCTCTCGAGGCTGCCCGCAATGTCTTTGCAGCCGGAAACTCATCTGCCGATATGCCCACCACCGAGCTTTCCTCCGAGGATTTCACCGACGGAAAAATAAGTGTTGTGGATATGCTCGTGAAATCAAAGCTTGCCCCCTCCAAAGGCGAGGCTAAGCGTCTTATACAGCAGGGCGGCGTCCTTTGCGGAGACAGAAAGATCGCTTCATTCGACGAAACTGTCGGAGAGGGTGATTTTGCCGACGGACTTATCGTGAAAAAAGGAAAAAAGACATTCCATCGCTTTATAGTAAAATAATGAAATACAAATACATTTTATTCGACGCGGACAATACGCTTTACGATTTTGACAAATCCGAGAGCGAAGCCCTTTCGCTGACCATGGAAGGTTACGGCATAAAAATAACTCCCGAGCAGAACAGCGTTTATCATGAGATAAACGACAGGCTCTGGAAAATGCTCGAGCGCGGTGAAGTAAGCCGCGCCGAGCTGAAGACACGCAGATTTGCGGAATTTCTCGAATTTCTCGGCGCGGAATCGGCAGACACTCCGGAAAATGTTGCAAATTCCTACGTCGGCAATCTGGCTCTTCAAACATATCCGGTAGAAGGTGCCGATGACGTGTGCCGAATTCTCTCCGAAAAGTATCCGCTTTATCTGATAACAAACGGACTGAGCTTTGTACAGCGTTCGAGGATATCCCGTTCTCCGCTGTCAAAATACTTTACCGGAGTATTCATATCCGAAGAGATGGGCTGTTCCAAACCCGACCTGAGCTTTTTCACTCAGGTCGCGGAGGCGGTAGGCGACAGCGACGCCCGGAATTATATTGTCGTCGGTGACTCTCTGTCCTCGGACATACAGGGCGCGGTAAATTTCGGCTCGGATTCCGTTTGGATAAACCGAACGGGGGCAAACGATCCTCGTCCGACATATACTGTAACTGATCTCACCGACATTCTCGGAATACTTTAGTATCCTCTTGAAAGGAAAAGCCGTATATACTGCGGTGTTGAAATATGAAGTTCAAAGAAGCAGAAAAATATGCCGCCGACCTGAAAGCTCTCGGCGCGGACTGTATATGCGGCGAAAAGCTTTCATCCCACACGACCTTTCGTATCGGCGGCGACGCATCGCTGTTCGTTGCTCCGGCAGATGAGGATCAGCTTATCGGCGTTATTTCCTATCTTGAAAAGAACGGCATACGCTATTTCCTTCTCGGCAAAGGCAGCAATGTCCTTTTCGACGATGCCGGATATGACGGCGCGGTGGTTTCGACATCAAAGCTTGACAAAATTTCCGTCTGCGGCAATGAAATAACCGCGCAGTGCGGCGCTTCCTTCACATATCTTGCTTCCGTTGCGGCGGAAAATTCGCTTTCCGGACTTGAGTTTGCATACGGGATTCCGGGAAGCGTCGGGGGAGCGGTTTTCATGAATGCGGGTGCCTACGGCTCGGAGACCGCCGCCGTTCTGAAATCGTCGAGATACCTTGATATTTCCGACTGCACCGTAAAAACACTGCCTCTCGAAGAGCATCTTTTCGGATACCGAGACAGCGTGTTCCGTCACCGACGCTTTATACATCTTTCATCCGTTTTCGCTCTGCAGGCGGGAGACAAGGCACAGATCCGTGCATACATGAATGAGCTTATGCAAAGACGACGCGACAAGCAGCCGCTTGAATATCCGAGCGCGGGAAGCGTGTTTAAGCGCTATCCCGGTCGTTATACGGCTCAGATGATCGACGAAGCCGGGCTTCGCGGGCTTTCCGTAGGAGGAGCTCAGGTTTCCGAAAAGCACGCCGGATTTATCGTAAACAAGGGAAACGCGACAAGCAGTGATGTTATAGCTCTTGTCGGCAAAGTCCGCGAAGCAATCAGGGATAAATACGGAATAGAGATAGAATGCGAGATAATTCACGCAAAATGAAGCCGAAAGAAAAATCATTTTCCGCACTTGTAAAAGAAGCGGCAAAAGAGCTCCCGATAAAAAAAGGATGCTGCCGCCATGCGTTTGTGGATGCGCTTTCTTTGGAGAGTAGATTTCCCGATGACGCCGCAAAAATGATTTGCGGCGAAGACTTCCGCTGTCCGTCATGTGCAATGAACTACATTCGCGGACTTTTCACGGTATACGGAAATGTAACATCTCCCGAAAAGGCTTATCATCTCGAATTTTCCGCAGAAACCGAAGAATTATGCGAAGCGCTTGTCTCACTGCTTGAAAAGCAGGGAATGATCTTTCGCCGGACAAAGCGGAAGGGAAGATTTATCGCATATATCAAGGACAGCGAAAAAATTGAAGATTTTCTGTGCCGCATCGGGCTGAATTCGTTTGCATTTGATTTCATGAATTCCAAAATCGTGCGCGAAATCAGAAACAACGCCAACCGTCAGGTCAACTGCGACAGCGCAAATATAGAAAAAAGCCTTAACGCCGCAAAAAAATACGTTTCGGTGATAGAGAAGCTTATTTCCACTGAGATGTACAACGAGCTTCCGGACAACCTCAAGGAGGCTGCCCGCCTGAGACGGGAATACCCCGAGGAAAGTCTCGTACAGCTCGGAATGAAATTCAATCCCCCGATCACCAAATCGGGAGTGAAGCATCGGCTTGACTCGATCATCGAATTTGCCGAAAAGAGAAATCTTACTTAACCTAAGGAGGGCGGTGCCGGAATGAGCGATAATGTAACTGTTGAAAGCTCTGCAAAGTCGAGCACGTTTTCCGATGCGCCGTCGTTCGTGCATCTTCATCTTCACAGTGAATACAGCCTTCTTGACGGTGCGTGCCGTATATTGGAGATTCCGAAAGCGGCGCGGGCTGCGGGTCATACAAGCGTGGCAATAACGGATCACGGGGCAATGTACGGAGTGGTCGATTTTTACCGCGCATGCAAAAAAGAAGGCATAAAGCCCATAATCGGATGCGAGGTCTACGTCGCGCCGCGTTCTATGTCCGACCGTGACCACGAGCTCGACTCACGGAGCTACCACCTTGTCCTTCTCGTCAAAAACGAAACCGGATACCGAAACCTCATCTACATGGTTTCAAAAGCATTTACTGAGGGATTCTATTCAAAGCCGAGAATAGACCTTGAACTTCTCAGCGCGCACAGCGACGGTTTGTGCGCGCTTTCGGCATGTCTTGCGGGATATATTCCGCAGAAAATCATTCTCGGAGATATCGATTCGGCGCGCGAGCATGCAATAAAGCTTGAACGGATATTCGGAAAGGGCAACTTCTATCTTGAACTGCAGGATCACGGGATCGCGGATCAAAAAACGGTCAACAACGGGATATTGAGTCTTTCACATGAGACCGGGATTCCGATGGTTGCCACAAATGACGTACACTATATCAGAAAAAGCGATGCCGAAGTCCAATCGGTGCTTCTCTGCATACAGACGAACTCGCGCATAACCGACGGAAGACCTATCGGATTTGAAACCGACGAATTCTATTACAAGTCGACCGAAGAAATGAGATCGCTTTTTTCGGAGTATGAGGGTGCGATCGAAAACACCGTGAAGATTGCCGAGATGTGCAATTTCGATTTTGTTTTCGGCAAGACTCTTCTTCCGCGATACAAGCCTGAAGACAAAACGGCTCCTGCGGATTTCCTGCGCCGCCTTGCCCTCGACGGACTTGAATTAAGATTGAGTAAAAAGCATATCGTCTATACCGACGCCCATCCCGAAAACGAATACCGCGAGAGAATCGACTATGAGCTTTCGGTCATAGACGGCATGGGCTACAGCGAATATTATCTTATCGTGTGGGATTTTGTCAACTACTCTAAATCCCACGGAATATCCGTCGGTCCCGGAAGAGGAAGCGGCGCCGGCAGCCTTGTGGCGTACCTTTGCGGTATAGTCGATATCGACCCGATCGTTTACGGACTTATATTTGAGCGTTTTCTGAATCCGGAACGTGTCAGCATGCCAGACTTCGACATTGACTTTTCGTATGACAAACGCGACGAAGCCGTCGATTACGTCCGCCGCAAATACGGGAATGACCATACCTCTCTCATAATCACTTTCGGAACCATGGCGGCGCGCGCCGCGGTCCGTGATGTCGGACGCGCTCTCGGAATGAGCTATTCCGATGTCGATGAGGTTGCAGTTCTCATTCCTCATTCACCGGATATGACCCTCGAAAAGGCGATAAAAATAAAAGCGCTTTCCGAAAAATATTCTTCGGACCCCGAAGTGCGCCGGCTTATTGATATTGCGATGAGGCTTGAGGGAATGCCGCGCCACGCCTCCACGCATGCGGCAGGCGTTGTAATTACGGAAAAACCGCTTTATGAATATGTACCGCTTGCCGTAAGCAACGGAGTGCCTGTTACCCAATTTACAATGGAAACCGTCGCCGATCTCGGACTTCTAAAATTTGATTTCCTCGCACTCAGATATCTTTCGATAATCGACGCCTGTGTCAGTCAGGTACATGAGGAAAATTCCGATTTCGATATATCCGCGATCGATATAAACGATCCGCGAACATACGCGATGATATCACGAGGGGATACGGACGGAGTTTTTCAGCTTGAATCCGCAGGAATGAGACAGCTTCTCATGCAGATGAAGCCAGAGAAGATAGATGACATAATTGCCTCGATCGCGCTGTACCGTCCCGGTCCGATGGACTCGATTCCGAAATATCTCGAAAACAGAGCACATCCGGAAAAAATATCATATCCGACGGACAAACTTGCCCCGATACTCGATCAGACCTACGGATGTATCGTGTATCAGGAACAGGTCATGCAGATTTTCCGCACTGTTGCCGGATACAGTCTCGGGAAGGCGGATATAGTCCGTCGTGCAATATCAAAGAAAAAAGCCTCGGTGCTTGAGGCAGAGCGCGACAGCTTTATTTCGGGTGCGCTTGAGCGCGGCATATCCGAGGATGCTTCGCGGAGGCTTTTCGACGACATCGCGGGATTTGCAAATTACGCTTTCAACAAAAGCCACGCGGCGGCATATGCGGTTCTGTCTTTCCGAACGGCATATCTGAAATGCCACTATATCAAAGAGTATCTTTGCGCGCTTCTCACATCGGTAACGGATTCGCCCGGAAAAATCGCCGAATATGTCAGTGAAGCGCGCAGCGGCGGAATTTCCGTTTTTCCTCCGGACGTAAATGAGAGCCGGGCGGATTTTCACGTCAGCGGAAATGCCGTCAGATTCGGTCTGCTTGCAATAAAGAACATCGGAAGAAACACCGTCGATGAAATTGTTTCGGGCAGGGAACATGACGGAGTTTATAAATCGATCGCTGATTTTATTTCGCGCGTCGATCCCGCCGTGCTGAATAAGCGTCAGCTTGAAGCACTCATAAAATCCGGAGCGCTCGACTGCCTCGGAGAAAAGCGCAGTGCGCTGCTTGCCTCTCTCGACAAGCTTATCGATGCGAGAGTTTCGGTTCCGACAAATTCGGTCGAAGGTCAGGTTGATATGTTTGCGGAGTTTCAAGCCGAAAAAACATATACCGTTCCGCCGCTTCCGGACATTCCCGAATTCACATCGCGCGAGCTTCTTGCACTCGAAAAAGAAAGCATAGGAATATATCTGTCCGGCCACATACTTTCGGATTTTTCCGAAAATATAAATCACATTTCGCCTGACCGTATTGCGGATATTTGCGGTGGCACGGAAGATTACAGTGACGAAAAAGAAAAAGCATCCGACGGGCAAAAGGTCAAGGTATGCGTTATAATAACAAAACGCTCGAACAAGCAAACGAGAAACGGGGAACAGATGGCTTTTCTCACCGCGGAGGACGAAAGCGGTGAATGTGAAGTGATCGTATTTCCGAAGGTCCTCGAAAAATTCGGACATTTTCTCACCGTTGATTCCGCCGTGCGCATCTGTGGAAGTGTTTCCGTCAGAGAGGACGAAGGAGCAAAAATCATTATGGAAAAGGCGGAACGCCTTATCGAAAATTCATCTTTCCGTGCGGAAAAAGAGAAAAGCAAAAACACAAAAGAATCCGCCGCTCCCGCTTCCCGTCCGCAAAAGGAAAGGCGCCTGTTCGTAAAGCTCGATATGTCGGATGAGAAACTGAAAAACAGGGTGATCAGCCTTATATCGATATTCGAGGGACATGATTTCGTGCTTTTCTACGATTCGTCAAAGAATGATTACGTCCGTGATTTCACAATGAGAGCCGATGCCTCGGATTTTGTCGTAAACGAACTTTGCGAGCTTCTCGGCGAAGGCGCGGTCGTTCTGAAATGATTATCCCGAAAAATCCTCTATAATGGAGCGGACTCCGTCCTCGCCGTAAACGGTAATGCCGTTTTTCAGACGGATTGCATCGTTTTCTGGAAGTGTAAAAACGTATATGTCAAGCACGGTCTCGGGAAATGTATTTCCGCCCTTGAATATTCCGATTCTCCCGCCGTATTCACAAACGGTATACATGGTTTCGCAGCCGCTTTCTTCATCGGAAAAACGATCGGCAAAGAAAAGACAGCCTACGGTAAATGCGGCAATACAGAGACAGGCGAGAATAAGCGCGGATATTCTTACATATTCTTTTTCTTCTTGATTTTCATTTTTTCTTTTCATTGTGTTCTCCGTCCGCCGTTGGCGGTGAATGTTGGGGCTGAATTTTATTTATGAAAGTTTGATATTATTATTTGTCTGAATTAATAAAATATTCAAAAAGATGTACTATAATAAGCTTACGGCTTATCTCAATCACAACAGATAAGAATAACACAGAAAGGATCGTGCAATGCCGGATAATAAAAATCTCGAACGGAGTCGTCAGACAAACGGAGCCGATTGGAAAAAGAACACGAAAACGGCACTTGCCGTCACAGGCAGGGTTCTTTATAAAGCATTTTCTTATATCCTGAATATATTCTTTACCTTTTTTCTCGTCTGCCTTGTCTGCGGAATAATAAT
>URSW01000015.1 GCA_900550625.1 uncultured Eubacteriales bacterium | reverse complement strand
GGATACCGCCGCATTCAAGAAAAGCAAGAACCTTTTCGCGCTGAATTTTGCGAGAACCCACTGCTCCGAGCAGCTTATCGTTTGCGAAGGTTATATGGATGTCATAGCGATGCACGCGGCGGGATTTGAAAATTCGGTCGCAACGCTCGGAACGGCGATCACTCCGGAGCACGCGCGGATGCTGAAAAAATATACGAAGAAGGTCATTCTCTCGTATGACAGCGACAGCGCGGGGCAGAACGCCACGGATAAGGCGCTGAGGCTTCTTTCCGAGGTGGGACTTGACGCCGGGATACTTGTTATGAAGGGCGCAAAGGACCCGGACGAATACATAAAAAAATTCGGTAAGGAAAAATTCAGGGAGCTTCTCGGCGAAAGCCGCACACGGTTTGACTATAAGGTTGAAAACGTGCTGAAGGAATACGACATTTCGAACGATGCTCAGAAGATTAAGGCGACGGAGGAGCTCTGCCGATATATTGCGGGGATTCCGTCAAAGGTCGAGCGCGAGATATATACCGATAATGCGGCAAAAATACTCGGTGTTTCCGTAAAAAGCATAAACGCGGATACAGATCGGATTATAAAACGCAACGTCCGGAACGGCAATCTGGAAAGGCGTGAGAATCTCATGCGTGAAAAACGCGGGTTTTCCGATCTCGTAAACCGCGATTACGTCAAATTCCCCCGCCTTGCCAAGTTGGAGGAGACCGTGCTCGGAATGGTTCTGCTCATGAAGGAATACCTGACATATGCGGTTGACGGAAAAGCGCTTTCCGAGGACGATTTTTCTTCGGAGTATACGAAAAAGCTGTTTTCGTTCGTAAAGTATGCGGAGGAAAACGGCGGATTCGATATCGCCATGCTTTCCGAAAGCTTTTCGGAGGGTGAGGTATCGAAGGCCTCCGGGCTTATGGCGGAGCGGATGAAGCTTTCGGACAACAATCCGGCGGTTTTCGAAGACACCGTTCGGAGCATGAGAGCGGAGCGCGACCGTATGAGCCACTCGGGCGAAGGCGGTATAGATGTTATAAACGAGATACTTAAAGCAAAAAAAAATAATTAATCACATAAACGGAAGGGAAAAGTATGCCTAACAAAACCTCAGAAGTAAAAAACCAGACTGCAAAAAGCAGAAAGAAATCCGCAGTTTCCGAAGCAGATGAGTTAAACAAAGCCGCGGAAAGCGATGTAAACGAAATCGCGGTTGACGCTGCTGAGAACGTATCGGCAGAGACCGAAACGGATATGAACGGCGCCGACGCAGCTCACGATAATTCCGAAAAGTTCGACCATAAGACGGATATAAAAGCGCTTATCGAAAAGGGCAAGGCAAAAGGTTCTCTTTCGAACAGCGATATAATGGAGGCTCTCGAATACTCCGATTACGATATCGATCAGATCGAGAAGATATATGAGATGATCGAGAATAACGGCATTGAGGTCACAAATTATATCAATCCTTCGGAATTCGACGACATAGAGATCGAGGTCGAGCAGCTCGAATCCGCCGAGGATATGGAAAAAATGCTCCAACAGGAGGGTCTTGCGATAGACGACCCCGTCCGGATGTATCTGAAGGAGATAGGCAAGGTTCCGCTTCTTGAGGCGGAGCGCGAGCTTTACCTTGCGGAGTGCATGGCAAAGGGCGACGAAAAAGCAAAGGACGAGCTTGTTGAGGCAAACCTCCGACTTGTTGTAAGTATCGCAAAAAGATATGTCGGAAAGGGAATGTTCTTCCTCGACCTTATACAGGAAGGCAATCTCGGACTTATGAAGGCCGTGGAAAAGTTCGACTATACCAAGGGATATAAGTTTTCCACATACGCTACATGGTGGATTCGTCAGGCGATAACCCGTGCGATCGCGGATCAGGCGCGCACGATAAGAATCCCCGTTCACATGGTTGAAACGATACATAAGGTGTCGAGATGCCAGCGCCAGCTTCTTCAGGAGCTCGGACACGAAGCGACTGCCGAGGAGGTTGCCGAGCGCATTGGCATGTCCCCCGATAAGGTGCGCGAGATAATGAAGATCGCGCAGGATCCCGTGTCACTCGAGACACCTATCGGCGAGGAGGAGGACAGCCACCTCGGCGACTTTATTCCGGATGATGATTCCCCCGCTCCCGCGGAGGCGGCATCGTACGAGCTTCTCAAGGAGCAGCTCGAAGAGGTGCTTCATACTCTTACATCAAGGGAAGAGCATGTGCTGAAGCTCCGTTTCGGACTTGAGGACGGACGCACGCGCACACTTGAAGAGGTCGGCAAGGAATTCAATATAACGAGAGAGCGCATACGTCAGATCGAAGCAAAAGCGCTTCGTAAGCTCCGCCATCCCAGCCGCTCGAAGCGCCTCAAGGACTACCTCGACTGATTATGCATTATAATTTAAACAATTGATTAATACTTCTGCGCGGAGCCAAAAATCCCTTGACAATTCGCCATTTTTGTTGTACAATAATCCTATGTTCGGGGCAGTTCGGACGTTTTGGGCTGTCTAAAATAATTGGAGGATTCCTTAGATGAAAAGAAAGCTTTTGTGCTTGTTGCTGAGTGCCGTTTTTGTTTTCTCGGGCATTGTTATGAGTGCATGCTCGACAACAGCCGGAACGGATACGACCGGCGGAGAAGACGGCGATAAGAAAAAAAATGACAGCACTCTTGTAAGATCACCTATGACGCTCACTCTTTGGGTGCCGACCGATGAAAATACCACCGCAGAGTCGATATCCCAGGTTGAGGCGGCTCTGAATAAGATTACTCAGGCAAAATACAGCACTGCGATCGAACTGCACGCGGTCGCATATGATAAGTATGAGGATCAGCTGAACGCTAGGATGAAGTCCATAAAGGAAATTCTTGATCAGACCGAAGCTGAGAAGAAGGCAAGAAAGGAAGCCGAGCGCGCCGCACGCAAGAGAGGCGAAACGCTTGCTCCCGAAACCACGGCCGAGACCGAGGATCCTAACGCATCCTCCGGCGCTACCGTGAACGAGTACGGAATGACTTTCCCGTCCGTAACCTCGACACAGCTTGATATATTCCTCATCAAGGGATATGACAACTTCAAGAAGTATTCCGAGGATCTCCTTCTTTCCTCCATTACCGATGAACTGAACGGAAATTCCAAGCTTATAAAATCCTATGTATATCCCACCTTCCTTGACATGGCGCAGACTTTCAACAGCAACTATGCCGTACCCAACAACCATCCGCTCGGAGAGTATACATATCTTCTTGTTAATAAAGAGCTTTGCGACAGTTACTACTACGACATCGATTCAATGGATACTCTGCTCAACTGCAAGGACTTCATCCTTGACGTCGCAAAGAACGCAAACATAACTCCTCTGCTCACGACTACGGATATTCCCGGACTTCACTATTGGTCCGAAGACGGCAGCTTTTCGTTCCTCGCCTCTATGATTTCCGACGATCAGGATCCTACCTCCAAGTTGAACATAAGAAATGTTTTCGGTCTTAAGCCGTTTGTAAATACTACACTTATGCTGAAGGAGCTTCAGGAAGCCGGAGCGATCGGAACCAATCCGGATGAAAAGAACTTTGGTGTCGGTGTTATAAAGGGTGATGCAAAGGCGGTCAAGGAGTACAAGGATAAATATTATATCAAGGTGCTTGAGAAGCCGAGAGCAACAACCGACGACGTTTTTGAGTCCATGTTTGCGGTTTCCACATATACAAAGGATGTTTCGCGCTCTATGGAGATTCTCAAGCTTCTCAATACCGATACCGAATTCAGAACCATACTTCAGTACGGTGTCAAGGGCGTAAACTGGACCGAGGAGACCGATCCCGAGACGAAAGAAACTGTTCTTAAAGTTCTCAATAACGATTACATAATGAACATTGTGGACACGGGAAATGTATTCATTACATATCCCGGAGACGGGCTCCCCATGAGTTATTGGGACGATTACCGTCAGCAGAATCTTGATTCTCTCCTTTATCCTCTGATCAAATTCCAGGATTACATCGACGATGACAATAAAGAATATTTCGATGAAATGAAGTCATATTCGGCTGAGATTTATTCCCGTATTTCAAAGATGTCGGCGAAGGAGTTTGAAGAGGCGGCAGCTTCCATCAAAGAGGAAATTGCAGATTCGGTCATATATAATATTATGGTCGATGACAAATCGACGGAAGCAGGGTATGACTCGCTTATAGTAAAGTATACTTCGTTTTATAACGAAAACTTCAAGAACAAATAAAAACAGCATACAAATAGGAATCCGGATTTTATCCGGATTCCTATTTGTATATGCGGGACCTTTTCAGCTGACGAACCATTCAGTATCATATTCTCATAGCTTTGCATTTCAATTTAATACGTGTTTACGAAGCTTTTTTATATCCGTATAATAAAAGCGAGCGCCCGGTGTCAGGGAAGCGCTCGCTTTTGTTCATGTGTGAAGGCCGATTTTCGAATCAGATTTTCTTTGCGTTTGTAAGAAGGTATTTCTCTGCTTCGGCATTCCAAAGTCCGTTGTGCTTCTTGCAGATGCGGTCAAGCTCTGCAAAGAAGGGATCGCTCTTGCCCTTTTCCTCGAAATCGGATATCGCGGTGAGGGGGAGCGATACATGCGTGTAGATCAGCTTCTTTCCACCCGGTATTTCGGGAAGATGCATCGTTGTTTCCGCGCAGGCGTCAAGTCCGCCTACGTGAGTTATCATGACCGCAGGATTAATGCGTCCCTCGTTCATCATTGCGATTGCCTCGCGCATATCGTTCGTGTTTCCGCCGGATGTGCCGACAATATGCGTGTAAGCATAGTGTACATTGAAGAAGTTGAACTCGGCTTTGAACTTCTGATCGGTGGGACCCGCGAAGAAGTTAAGGCAGCCGTCAAATCCCAAAATCGCATCTGCCTGCTCAACTACGGAACGGACGGGAGCCATGCAGATAACATCGTCGTATCCCTTGCCGTCCGTGAAACCGCGAAGGAGAGCGGCGGCATCGTCAACCGAAAGTCCTTTCGTGTTTACAAAGTGAAGCTCAACACCGCACTTTTCGGCTTCCTCTTTGGTGTATATGGATTCGGCGCGTGCAAGGCGCGCATCGTCGATATCGGTAACTACAAGAAGGGAAGGACATCTGTCGCAGTGAAGCGCATAATCGATAGCACCGAGACCCATCGGTCCGGTGGAAGCGAGCATAGCCATACGACCGCCGTCCACGATCCCCATCTTGTGCTCATAGGATCCGACCGAGGTATGATACATCGCGTGGAATGTGCCGACAATGCAGCTCATAGGCTCGGAAAGGCTTCCGTAAAAGTATGTATCGGAATCATAGGGAAGGAGACAGTCTGCAAGAAGAGTCTCGATCGGTATATTGCCGTACTGCGCATCGCCGCCGCAGAAGGAGTACGAATATCCGGGCGCCATCTGACTGCCCTTGTAAAAATGCGCGGGCTGAATTGCAAATCCGTCGCCGGGCTTGAACTTGTTCTTCCAATTCTCGCCCACTTCCTTGATGATTCCGCAGAATTCGTGACCTACAATGGTGGGGTTTTCCTCAACATTGTCGGGAACCCGCTTGTGTTCGCCTCCTTCAACGGCAGCCTTGTATGTGCTCATACAGATCGAGTCGGATACGATTTCTACGCGCACCCCGTCCGGTCCTATGTCGGGAAGCTCTATTTCGTCAAGGCGGAGATCCATTTTCCCGTGTATTCTTACAGCTTTAGTTTTCATTTTACGACCTTTCTTTTTGATTCGGTATATTTTCCGTTTAATTATACACTTTTATGATTCGTAGGTCAAGGGCGATTTTCATTTTCTATCAGCCGCCATGTCGACTCTATAAGATTCGAGAACATCGGATTCTCCATGGCACGGATAACAAATGATTGTGAAGGTGAATTTATATCCTCACCGCTCACCTGCATCATGTCGTAGCTGTCGCAGAGGGCTCTCACGCGCTCAAGCTGCGCCGTGGTGTTCCGGGTAGGCATATATGTTACCGCGCGCACTCCGGCATCGTACAGTTCCGAGAAAAGCTCTTCAAGATATGAATCCTCAAACTTCTGCGCAGCCTTGTCTCCGGTCACACTTTCGCCTACATCGCCGAGGTAGGCGTAGCAGAGGACAGCGCCGACTTCGTCCGCAAGTGAAACGACCTCGTGAAGCTCCGGACACTCATCCGCTGCCGGAACGAAAATCCTTTTCACAAACGCCCCTTTCAGGATGCCAAGAAGGGTGTATTCGTAGAACGGATCGCCCGTCTGCGCAAGCTTTTTTCTCTGACCTTCGGAAAGCGCGATCCCCGCTTCCGAAAGAAAGTCCTCCGGCGACTTCCCGGATTTGAGAATTTTACGTGATAGCGCGAGCATCAGATGACGTTCCGTCACACTTCCGCCGTGCGCGGCATTTGAGAGCGGAAGCACATCGTCATCGAAATCAAGCGTGATCCCGAGATCGGCGGTGACGGAGTTGATATTCGATACCATGGCACGATTGCGTTCGTTTCTTTTCTCGCGCAGCGGCGCGAAAAATGAGTCGAGTTTTTCAATATTGCGGTGTGGAACGCCCTGAAATGTCATGTAGCTTACACCGACCTGATCCGGGTTGTTGGTCCTTCGGTTTATAAGCGAAGTACCCGTCATGCGTACGCGGCATTCCATTCCCACCGTCGTGGGAATCCCCGCGATCTTTCCCGCTTCGATAAATTCCCGCGCACCCGCGATCGTGTCATGATCGACGATCCCCGCGGTGGAAAGCCCTTCCGCGCGCGCGGCGTATACTGCTGCGGCGGGGGAGTACGGCGAAAACGAGTATGTGGTGTGGATGTGGTTGTTTATGTATTCCGGAATGACTGCGGGAAAATCGGCATCCTTTACAAGACTGCGCAGATTTTCGAGACGCTCGGACGCATCGCTTACATTGAGCTTGTTGAGTACGGATATGTCTATCATCAGCTCAGCATGCACTGCCCGCCCGTGACGGGGATCGCCTGTCCGGTCTCGTATTTCTGTTCGACCGCATAAAACAGCGCGCACGCAACATCTTCGGGGAGACAGCCGCGGTTCATCGGTACCTTCGCTTCGTAGAACCTGCGCACATCTTCCACCGTCTTCGCACCGGGCACCTTGCCTGCATGGAGATACTGAACGAAAAGTCCGCGCTCGGGATCGGTCCACAGCGGACCGTCAAGGTAATTTCCGGGGCAAATCGCATTGACCTTTATCGAGTATTCGCAGAGCTCAAGCGCGAATGACTGGGTCAGACCGATGCCGCCGAATTTGCTCCCTGCATATGCGAAATTTTTCTTCGAGCCTTCGAGCCCCGACTTGGAGTTGATCTCGACAATGTCGCCGACCCATGCGGGATCGGCTTCGTGCTGCGCCCGCATTATTGCCGAGACATACTTTACGCACAGGAAATATGCACTGTAGTTAATCCCGGTGACAAAGTCGAAATCCTTCTTCTCAAGCTCGGAGAGCGCACCGGAACGGACGACGCCCGCATTGTTTACAAACAGATCGATCCCGCCGAAACGCTCGACCGATGCTGCAACCATATCGGCTACGCTGTCCTCGTCGGCAACATTGACCTTGACCGCGAACGCGCGTTCTCCGAGATCGTCGGCAACCTTGCACGCGAGATCGTAGTTGAGATCCGCGATCACGACCGCGGCACCTTCTCTGTAGATCGCCTCGGCGATGCCTTTTCCGAATCCCTGCGCACTTCCCGTGACGATCGCAGCCTTTGAGCTAAGGCGCCCCGCAGCATTCGGCCTGTCGTGTATTCTCTCGCGGGCAATGCCGGCCCATTTTGTCATATCCTTCATCTTATCATCCTCTTTTCAAAACACAAAATCTTACTTTATTTCAATTTCCACTCCGTTTTCGGTGAGGCAGTTTTCTCCTGCATAAACGGTGAACTTTCCTTTTTCAACAATGAATTTTCCGTTGAGCCAATACCCGAGCTCCTTCTTTCCGATCTCAAATACGGCAGTATATTCTTCGCCGGCACCGATTTCGGGCTTTATGAATCCGACAAGCTGTCTGCGCGGGCGCATCATGGCTGCAAAGTGATCGCGGACATAGCACTGGATTACCTCTTTGCCCGCAAGCTTGCCGATGTTTCGAACGGTCGCGGTGACTTTGATGCTTTCGCCGTTTTCAATGTCGGCGAGCGAAATCTCAGTGCGGTCGGCTTTGGGAGAGGAGTAGGCGAATTCGGTGTACGAGAGTCCGTATCCGAACGGGAACGCGGGGCTTGATTTCATGTCGTAGTAGCTCTTGCCCTCGCCGTAATATGCGTTGACCTTGCGCGCGGTGTTGGGAGCATTGTAGTACATCGGTATCTGACCGACATTGCGGAGAACTGTCATAGGAAGTCTGCCGCACGGATTTTTCTTTCCGTAAAGTACATCGAGCATTCCTTCGGCGTTCATTGTTCCGTTGTGCCATCCCCATACGATCGCGTCAAGCATGTGCTCGACCTCGCCTATCGCACGCGGACGCGCAAAGTTCATAACGGCGATAACGGGAAGTCCCGTGGCATGCGCTCTGCGGATCATCTCAACCTGATCGTCCGGGATCGAAGCATCGGCTACGGATACCGCTTCTCCGGTGCAGAAGTGAGTCTCACCGAGGAAGAGAACGATTGCCTTGTATCCGCCTTCAAGCAGATCGCGTCCGATGGATTCGCCGTACTTCGTAAGGAATAACGGATTTGTGTAGCATGCCTTGTTTGCTTCCTCGCGGATTCTCTTCTTCGCCAAAACGAAATTACCGTTGTTTTCCGGAATATCGACGCCGGGACCGTCGTCCTCCTCTTCAACGATCGTTACAATGTCGGAGAGCGCCTCGCGGTAGCTTCTGATTCCTCTGTCGTCCGTGTGAGCAGCCCATGCTCCCGCCTGGCAGTTTCTCTCGTCGAAGAACGGACCTTCCATGAATACACGGTCCTCGGGGCTGAGCGGGAGAATATTGCCCTTGTTCTTGAGAAGCACAACATTTTCCGAGGCGAGCTGACGTGCGTCGGCACGGTGGCGGTCAATGTCGATCGGGTAGTCCTTCTTGTAGGGATTGTCAAACAGATTTGCGGCAAATTTGGTGCGGAGCACGCGGCGAACCGCCTCGTCTATCACACTTTCGTCGATCTCGCCCGATCTCACAAGGTCGCACAGATAGTTTTTGTAGGTGTAATCGACCATTTCCATATCGACTCCGCCTTCGGCGGCGAGCCGCGCGCAGTCGCGGGGGGTTTCGGCAACGCCCTGATTCCCAAGCTGCATTACGGCATCGTAATCGCTGATAACAAAGCCGTCGAAGCCCATCTGCTCCTTGAGGAGCTGACGAAGCAGCTTCTTCGATGAGGTTACGGGTTCACCCGAAACGGAGTTGAAGGATGACATAACGGTGAGCGCGCCCGCGTCAACAGCCGCACGGAAGGGAGCAGCGTACCAATTTTCCATTACATAGTCGCTTATGTCAGAGTTGTGATAGTCTCTTCCGCCTTCCATCGCGCCGTATCCGATGTAGTGCTTGGGGCAGGCGATCAGATTGTCCGTGTTGTCGAGATTCTTCTGAAATCCGCGAACCATCGCTGCACCGATCTGTCCCGCAAGATAGGGATCTTCACCCTCGGACTCGACGCAGCGTCCCCAGCGCGGGTCGTGGGAAAGATCGAGCACCGGAGAAAACGTCCAGTTAAGTCCGTCACGGGCGCATGCCTCCGAGATATTGCGGAAGCATTTCTCAACAAGCTCCGGATCAAAGGAAGCTGCGCTTCCTATTCCGACGGGGTAGCATACGCCGTAGCTGTGAATGATGTCGGCGCCGAACATCAGCGGAATGTTGCACGGGCTTTCCTCGACTGCGACTTTCTGAAGAGCATTGTGGAAATCGCGGAACTTCTTCTCGAAACTGCGGTCTGCCGAAACGTCGGGAGCGCCGCAGATCATCGAACCGATCTCTCCGCGGCGGATCCTCTCGGCGTACATTTCGACGGTTCCGCCCCATGATACGGTCTGATTCATCTGCCCGACCTTCTGCTCGAGCGTCAGCGTCTTGATTATTTCTTCGATTCTTGCTTCTGTTTTTGCATCAAGTTTTTTCATGTTGGTGCAAATCCTTTCGTTTTTATGAGAACTGCCTATACGGCGAAAGGGCTGTTGCCTTTGCAACAGCCCTGTTTTATATTTCGGTTATTCGGTGCGTCCGCCGGTCTGATAATCACGCTCAAGCTTGAGCTCGCCGTTGTCCATGCGGAAAATACGGTCTGCACGGTCGGCGATAGCAAGGTCGTGGGTAACCATGACGAGGGTCAGACCGAATTCCTCACGGGTCTTGAAGAGAAGGTTGAGAACTTCGTCGGCGTTCTTTCTGTCAAGAGCTCCGGTAGGCTCGTCCGCCATGATGATGTCGGGATTGTTGATAAGCGCACGGGCGATCGCAACACGCTGCTGCTGACCTCCGGAAAGCTCGCTCGGCAGATGGCTGAGACGGTCGCCGAGGTCAAGGGTTTCAACGAGGTGACGGAGGTTCTCCTGATAGCTCATGTCGGGCTTGTTGCACATCATGGTCGGGATGAGAATGTTCTCAAGCGCGGTGAACTGCGGAATGAGGTTGTGACGCTGGAAAACGAATCCCATGTTTTCGCCGCGGAAGCGTCCGAGCTTGTCGTGCGAAAGCTTGGTGATCTCCGTGCCGTTTATCGTTACGCTTCCCGCGTCGGGCTTGTCGAGACCTGCGCAGAGGTGAAGGAAGGTGGACTTACCGGAACCGGAGGTACCGATGATTGCCGCGAACTCACCTTTCGGGATTTTGATGCTTGCGCGGTTCACCGCGGTGATAACGGAGTCGGACTGTTTATATTGCTTTATAAGGCTGTCTGTCTGAAGCATTATTTCTGCCATATTTCAATTCCTCTTAAATTCATTAGATTTTGATATCCGAATTATTCTTCGATCGAACCTGCACCGCCGTTTTCAAGAGTGAAGCGGTTCTTGTAGTAGCTCTTGTAGGGCAGGTAAGCGGACAGGAATCCGCACGCCACGGATACGAGAACGGAAGTAAGTATCGCGTACCAAGGCATATAGAAGGTGTAGCGCACCGCAACGGCACCCTGAGGGGTGAAGAAGTTGGGGATGATTACGTTATATACATAGAAGAGAATGTAACTTCCGAGGAAGCTGAGCGCAACACTGACGATGAGTGAAAGCCCTGCCATCTGGAGACCGCCCTGTACATATATATTTCGGATATCCCTGACTCTTGCACCGAGAGCCTGAAGAATGTTGAACTCGGATTCACGCTTCAGATAGTAAAGCGTCTGAGAGAAGAACCACATGATCGGCGAGATCACAAGAAGCATTATCGAGATCGTTATGTAGAGCTCGCTTCTGTGCTTGTCGTATGCGATGTTCTTGGTAGTGAGATTGTAGGAGGATTCGATACCGACGCTGTCATAGTCCTGAGCCCATACGCGCAGAGCCTTTTCGGTTTCGGCGACATCGGCGGGCGACATATCGGGATCAACATAAATGTTGAGCTTGAGAGCGGAGAACTCTGCGCCGGTGACTGCAGCATAGTCGTCCGTGTTAAAATATATGGGAAGCTCCTTCGACGGGATATCCGTAAGGATAGCCGCGATGGTGAAGGTTTTGTACTGATACTTGTACTTTTCGATCTGGGCACGGAGAAGCTGCTTGCCGGAAAGCTTGTCGTCGATCGCGCCGGAGGTGTTCACGGGGATTGCGACCTCGATCGTGTCGCCGACTTTGTACTTGAACGTCTTCATGTTGGAAAGCGAATCGCCGATGATGACGTAGCCATCCTTGAGAACATCCTGAAGATTTCCGTCGTAAGCGTAAAGCTGCTCGATTACCTTGAGCTGCTCGGCGGTAACACCGTTGTAGAGAACGCTGTTCGTTGCCTTCATCGAGCCTTCGCCCTTATAATCCTTTCCGTCGTAGGTGATAAGTCCGCCCTTGAGTGCCTTGACCTTGGACGCGGGAACGAGGATGTGGGACGGTCCCGAAGAAGCTTTCGTAGCCTCAACGTAGTTTCCGGCGGCCTCAACAGCCTTGACACCGTTTACGGAGTAAAGTTCCTCGCTCATGACATCGTCATAATCGATCGCTCCTGCGGAAAGATCGACGGTGTATTCTGCACGGTTGTATTCAAGGTCGGTGCGGTAGATATCCGCGAGGTAAAGACCCATTATGAATATAGCGCAGAATACGATAGCAGTGAGAAGAAGGTTTGCGCTGTACTTGCGGAAACGCCAGCTTGAAAGCGTTTCGTAGAAGGTCGGGAATTTTCTCTTGAAAATGTTGACCGAATTTTTCGGAGAAGAAACGAGGTTGGAGTTGTCCTGCGTAACGATAAGGGTCATAGGCATCCGGACTGCCATGACACGCATCGGGAAGAATACCGCTACCGTTACGACGATGAGCGAGAATACGAACACCTTCAGGAATACCATAGCGGAGAAGGTGAAACCGAATCCCGAAGGGATATACATGATGAATACGATGAGCGTTGAAAAGATGACCGACGGTATAAATGTGAGCACCATGATTACGAACATTTCCCAGAAAGCCGTGTTGAACAGCATCTTGAAATCCGCACCGAAGGTCATATAGACACCGTATGTGAACTTGTATTGGTTCACTCGGATGTTGTAGAGCATCATCATAAGGAATATTGAGAGGGCAAGAAGCACGGCGGATATCGTATAGTAGACCGCGTTGTTTGCTAAAATATTCGTTGAGACGTTCATGAGCGGCGACTTGTACACAAAGAATTGGTCGTTCTTTTCGGTCGCATTGGTGAAATTCGTATTATTTAAATAGTTCTTGTCTAATTTATTGAAAGAATCTGAGAGGGAGATACTCTTGCCTGTTGCAGATTCTGACTTGAATACAATGTAAACATCGAACCGTTTGTCCCCGTTGCTGTTTTTGTATTCTACATATTTGGATTCTGCTTGCTTAACTTTCTTTAAATAAGATGCATCGTTGTTGGTGCTGTCAGATGCTTGGCTGCTGTAGGGAACTAACTTCCCGTAGAATTGATCATCTGTAGAAACGGAACCGCCATAACCACTGAGAAGGTTGAGTTGCCCTTCGTTTATGTTGGTCACGAGCACATGATAGTCGTAGTACTCCTTTACGAATTCTCTTTCGACAAGAGTGTTGTTGTACGTGGAGATCGTCATGACTCCGTAGAACATCTGAACGATAAGTATTGCAATGAAGAAGAATATATACTGCTTAAAATTAAAAAAGATACTCTTCCATGCGATCTTCAGACTTCTTTTCAAATATTCGATTATACGTTCCAAATCTGAATACCGGACCGGTCCGAACCGGTCCTGCCCTCCTTTAGAAGATTTTCTGTCCGAAGCGACGCGCACTCCGTCACAATAGTCAGTTAATATTATATCATATTTCGCGCCGAAATATAGCGTATTTTATGAACAAAGCGATTTTTTGCTCGGTATTTTTCTCCGCATCTATTGACTTTTGCGGAAGATTTCGGCATACTGATTATGAAAGGCTGAAAAAATTTCCGTATCGGGTGAGTATTTTCGGGAAAACAAACGACTAAAGGGTGAAAGCCGATGAAAAGAGGTGGACAGGTGAGCTTTAACGACACAATGACCGAGGCGTACAGGAGATTTACTTCGGGTGATGAGGACGCGCTCGGAGAGATCGTCAGCGCATACAGCGATCAGCTTTTGTATTTTGTCTGCCCGACGGTGAAGAATATCCAGACCGCCGAGGAGATCGTTGCGGATTCGTTCGTGCAGATCGCGCTGAAAAAGCGCGCATTCCGCGGTGATTCGAGCCTGAAATCGTATCTTTTCGCGGTCGCGCATAACCTCGCCGTGGACTATGTCAGAAAGGCGTCGCGCAGAGGGGAAATGCCGAGTGAGGATATAGAAACCGTGCGCGACATGACCGAGCTTGATTCGCGTCTGCTCAGGGACGAGCGCGACAGACACCTGCACGACGCAATGTCGGAGCTGTGTGAGAATTACCGCGCGGTGCTGTATCTAGTCTATTTTGAAAATATGACGGCGGATCAGGCGGCATATGTTATGAAAAAATCGAAAAAGCAAACCGAAAATCTCATTTTCAGAGCACGTAAAGCGCTCAGGGCGATTCTCGAAAAGGACGGTTACGGATATGAAAACATATGAAGAAAGAACAGCCGACATCCTTGCAAAGGCCAAAAAGGAACAATCGCGCCGGAGAAAGCGCATATTCGCGGCGTCAACCACGCTGTCGTGTGTGTGTCTTGTGCTTGCCGCCGCGATCATCGCCGGAGTGAGCGGAGTTTTTCCGCCGAGGTCGGTGCTGCCGATCGGCACGGAAGGAAAAGGAGCGTCAAACTATGTTGATAATCTCTGCTCCTTCGACGGATATGCCGATGTTTATGCAAAGCTGAAAATCAAAAAGAACTCGGGGTTTTCTTTATACAAATCGCTTTTCGGCAGTAAAAGCAACGATACAAAAGGGGCAGCAGAAAGAGATGCCGCAATCGCCAATGAAGTGTTCACCACTGAGGCCTCGGACGATTTTTCGGATACCAACGTGCAGGTTGAAGGAATCGCCGAAGCGGATGTCGTAAAGACGGACGGCAGGTATATTTACGCGGTATCCCGCAAACATATCTATATAATTTCCGCAGAAAACGGTAAGATGGGGAATGTATCGAAATTCCCGCTTCCCGATATAGGCGACAACTCGTCCGCCTACGGATATCAGCTTTACATTTCCGACGGGCGGCTCACTGCGGTATTCCAAAGCTATGACGGCGCTGACCAAAAAACGTGCGCCGCGATATACGACATTTCGGATATTTCTTCTCCGTCTTTTGTAAAGACATTCTGCGTCAGCGGAAATATCGTTTCGTCGAGAATGAAGGATAATGTTCTGTATCTTATCGCCGCCGATTACTATTACGACAGAATAGTCAAAAACGATCCGGCAACATATGTTCCGAAGATATATACCGGAGAAGAAGAAGCTCTTGTGGCTCCGGAAAACATCTATTGCGAGAAGGACGGCGGAGATTTCAACGAATATCTGAACGTGTGCTCGGTCGATGTTTCCGAGGCGAAGATAGTCTCGAAGCTGTCGCTTCTCGGATACGGCGCGGGAGATATGTATCAGAGCGCGAACGCGATCTACGCTGCACGCACCGAATATGATCTCAAGGAAGCTTCGGACGGCAGAACGATATCGATAACGCAGACCGTTATCGTGAAAATAGCCACGGACAAGGAGCTTTCGCTTGCCGCAGAGGGAAAGGTTCCGGGCAGCGTCCTTAACAGCTTTTCCATGGACGAATACCGCGGATACTTCCGCCTTGTGACGAGTGTTCCCGCGCAGATGTATTATTATACCCCATCCGCACGGGATAGGGATATCGCCTATGAGATCAACGACGGCTCGGGTTCCGCAGCTTCGAATTCACTCTATGTCCTCAATGAAAATCTCGAAACCGTCGGAAGCATCGAGGGGCTTGCGGAGGACGAGCGGATATATTCCGCAAGGTTTGACGGGGATACGGTGTACTTTGTCACCTTCCGTGAGACCGACCCGCTGTTTTGTGCCGATCTTTCCGACCCGACCGCACCGAAGGTGCTCTCCGCACTGAAGATTCCGGGCTTTTCCGATTATCTCCACAAATACACGGACGGACTTCTTTTCGGCCTCGGACACGATACCTATACAAACGAGTTCGGCGGTATATCCGCGGGCAACGTAAAGCTTTCAATGTTCGATATAAGCGATAAGAATAATGTCATCGAAGCCGCAACGCTTATACTTCCGGGCATCTATTACAGCGAAGCCTCATACAATCATCATGCGATCCTTATAAATGCGGGAAAGAACATTATCGCTTTTCCCGGAAGCAGCGGAGAATATCTTGTTTACGCTTACGAGAACGGCAGCTTTGTCGAAAAGGCGACTATCTCCTTCGGAGAAGAATATTCCTACGATGCTATGAGAGGGCTTTATATAGGAAACTTTCTCTATATCTATAATACTGTCGGAATAACATCATATTCACTTGATGATTTTGCAAAGACCGACGCACTGAGCATGGATGAGAACGACTCGGTGTACACGATTATCGACTGATGCTTCAGGGTGCGTTATGCGGACGCAATAACGTATCCGCGAGTCAGCCTGCGCAAGGACGTGAATTTCGTCGGGAATATAAAA
>URSW01000014.1 GCA_900550625.1 uncultured Eubacteriales bacterium | reverse complement strand
TCACGGCAGTTTTTCGTCGGCACGCCCTGCTGCGATCTGTGACGCTCGCGGAGGAAAAACTCCTTTGAAACGCCGCAGTCGATTATATCCCACGGAAGTATCTCGTCGTCGGGAAGCGTACGGTTCGCATAAAACGACATATCAAGCCCGACGCTTTCGAATACGCTGCACCACTTTTCATAATCGAACAGCTCTTCCCATGCGTCAAGGCGAATCCCGCGGCGATGCGCTTCGACGAGTGCCGCCGAAAGTCTACGGTCTCCGCGTGCAAATACAGCCTCGAGGCGGGAGACCTCGGCATCGTGATAATTATACTTTACCTTTCGGTCGGTAATCTGCTCGGAGAGGAACTTCTGCTTTTCGTAAAGCTCTTCAAGCGTGCTCTGACCCTCCCATTGGAACGGCGTGTTCGGCTTCGGGATAAAGCAGGCGACGCTGATTGTCACCGACGGCTGCATTCTGCGGTTGCGGTCGGGAGTGCGGTAATACTCCGAAACCACGTTATGTGCAAGCGCGGCAATTCCGGCGATATCGTCGTAATTTTCTCCGGGAAGTCCCATCATAAAGTAAAGCTTTATCTTGGATTTTCCCGCCTCGTATCCGACACGCGCTGCGCGAAGGATATCCTCCTCGGTTATGTTTTTGTTGATAATGTCGCGCAGGCGCGGACTTCCCGCCTCGGGCGCGAAGGTCAGCGTAGTCGAGCGAACCGACGAAACCTTTTCCATAAGCTCTTTTGTGAAGCTGTCCGCTCTGAGCGACGGAAGCGAAAGATTTATCTTTTTGTCCTCTGTCCATTCAAGCAGTGTGTCGGTAAGCTCGTTTATGCAGGAATAGTCACTTATTGAGAGGCTGGAGAGCGATATTTCCTCATAGCCCGTCAGCTCGGCGCTCTTTTTGGCAAGCTCGTTGAGCACCGCAGGAGATTTTTCGCGCACGGGACGGCATACGAATCCCGCCTGACAGAAGCGGCAGCCTCGTATACAGCCGCGGAACACCTCAAGCGTGATTCTGTCGTGGACGGTCTCTATAAAGGGTATCTCGGTATTGACCGGCACGAACGCGGTGTTCACGTCCTGAACGATCCGTTTCGTAACCTTTGACGGCACGTCCGGGTATTTCGGCTCAAGACGTGCGATCGAGCCGTTCTCCTTATATTCGACCTCGTAAAGCGAGGGCACATAAAAGCCGTCGAGGTGGGATGCCTCGCGGAGGAACGCGATTTTCGTAAAAGTGCCGTCCTCCTTCATCTTCAGATAAAGTCGGGCAAGCTCCGGCAGCGCTTCCTCGCCCTCGCCGATAGAGAAAATGTCAATAAAATCGGACATCGGCTCCGGATTGTATGAGCACGGTCCGCCCGCCAGAATGATCGGCGAATCCTCTCCGCGGTCTGTGCGAAGAAGCGGAATCCCGGCAAGATCCAGCATATTAAGCACGGTGGAATAGCAAAGCTCGTACTGAAGCGTGAAAGCGACAATATCAAAATCCCCGACCGCGTCGCCGCTGTCCGATGTGAACAGCGGTATCGAACGCTTCCGCATCTCCTCTTCCATATCGGTCCACGGAGAATACACTCTCTCGCACCATACGTTGTCGATCTCGTTCAGCACTCCGCAGAGTATCCGCATGCCGAGATTCGACATACCGATCTCATATATATCGGGGAAGCAGAACGCGACCCGCAGATCGACCTTTGAAAGATCCTTCTTCAGGCATCCGGGTTCTCCGCCGATATAGCGTGCGGGCTTTGAAACGCCCGAAATAAAACTTTTTATATCTTCTCTCATAATAAGACGCGGGAGGGCTTCCCCTCCCGCACTCCTTTTTCATAAATATAACGGCTATCTCACATACATTCTTGCGGTAAGCAGTGAGGGAATCAGCCAGAAGAGCTGATAAATAAACAGCACTCCGGAGTTCAAAGCCTCGGTTCTGCCCGCAAGAAGGACAAGAATCATAAGAACAAACGAAATAATCGAGGAGATCACGCCTATCGTTATTCCGACGCGGCGGGCGGCAAGCACCTTCGTACAGTCGGAAAGGATCTGCAGAAGCGTCTTTGCCGTGGAACGGCTGACTATGCCGGAATCCGCATTGTCCCTGACCGTGCTTCCGTCGTCGGCTCCCTCATAGCGGGATACCGTATACGAATACTTGCCGCGCCCGACATGAACGGCGATCATCGAATCGTCGATATTCGGATCGTATGTCTTGATGCTTATCGATATACCCTCGTCGCAAAGAGCGTCCATTATGAACTCAAAATCGGTATCCATGGTATATTTGATGAGCATCTTGGACATGAGCTTTTCCTCGCGGAACATGTACATTACCGAAATGTCATCGCCGTTTTCCTCATCCTCGTCGGTTATGCTTTCGGGGATCACAAATCCGCGTTCTACAAGCTCAGATGCTGTGCCGAAGGTTATGTTTTTGCCGTCAACCGATGCTGCAAGATATCCGCTCCCCGCAGCCTTTATCTTCACGTCGTCAGAATGACCGATCTCGACCGTAGCCACATCAAAGACATCGGTAAGAGGTCCGCGCGCCGTCGAGAAAACCGACGCCGCATAGAAGAGCACGCGGTCGATACGGTGGTTGTTGTATATCTTGACATTCTGAACCTTGACACCATAGGACGGGAAAACGCCGACATCGTCAAAGGTGACGACAGATGCCTCGGAGTACTCCTCAAGAGAGCACTCGCCGATGATCGCGCCGTCGTTGTCGTAAGCATCGCGGGATGCTCTGAAGAAGGGATAGCTCATCGTTATGAACATCGACACGGGGCAGGCAATGAAAAATGCCGCAGCCGCGCTCTCGGCAATCTGAGCGACGGTGGAACCCGTCGAGAAAAACTTTGTGTAAAGCGCGCACAGCACTCCCGAAATGATCGCTATCACAAGAGAAGCCGTCGCATAGGACTTTGACGCACCGGTCGGCTCCTTGGTTCGGGTGAAGTATCCGTCAATGAACGAAGCCGTTTCAAACTTCAGGATATCCCCGCCGTCCTCCGCCTCGCAAGGAAGCTTTGCGACGATGTGCTTCGGGCGCTTTGAGGCAACAACATTGAACGCGAATATCTCGCGCTTGGTGTTGAGAAACTCGAATATAAGGGTGAATATGATCGATACCGCCACCGCGAAGTTAAACAGGATCGGCATTTCCGGAGGGACAACGGTATGCGACAGTATCGCAGAATAAACGACAGCTGCCGCCGTCATCACCGCAGTTACCGACCGCGGGCTGATCTTTCCGGTGAACAGCTCGCCTATACCGCCGAGAATCTCGCGGTATGCGCACGCTGCGCAGAAAAGCAGTATCTGAAGGCTTACCATTATGTAAACCACGGGATATACTGCCGGGTTGAGCGCACCGTCGAATTCAAATCCGAATATGCGCAGATTCTCATAGAAAAACAGTACCGCCGCCAAGACGACCGAAAGGAATATCTTCAGCTTGAGTCCCTTGAACTTCTTCTTGTAGTCCGCCGCAATGCCTGCGGTCTGGGTTCTGTTCATATACTCGTTGTCAACGGTCTTGCGGACTTTTTCGTCGCGCACGCGCTGCTCTTCGTCGAGCTCTTCCGTCAGCTTCTGCGCAACCTCGGGTCCCATCGTGCGTTCAAGCTCGTCGTCAAGCCCGAAAGCCAGCATAAGATTTATATCGGTGGAATCGAGATCGCCGTCAAGCTCGATGTCACCGTCGCCGTCCTCGTAATTCACATAGTCCTGCAACGAAGTATCGGACATGGAATCCTCTTCACCGTCCGTGTCAAGCGCGCCATCTGCAACCTCATCAAGCTCGGGCGCATTCTCGTCATAGTAAGGCTCGCCGTCGCCGTATTCGCCGTACTGCTCGGTATCCGCGTTCGTCTCGCCGCCGTCGTATGTATACTCCTCATCGGCGGCAGGCTCATCGTATACGAATTCTCCGTCTGCATCGTCCGCATCATCGGAAGCGTCGTCATATCCGGCATAATCGGAATCGGTGCCGTCTTCGTATTCGGCAGTCTCTCCGGCATCGCCGTCGGCGCCTACCTCATCCGCATAGTCCGCGTATACCGCCGAATCGATCGTATCGGCATCCGCTTCATCGGGAGCGTCGTAATCAGCGCCTCCGTCCGAAGGCACGTCATCATAGCTTTCCGGATAATCTTCCGGATTCGCGCCGTCTTCGCCGCCGTAATACTCCGGTTCAGCATTATCCGAAATTTCTTCGGAAGGCGCATCGTATGACGGTGCGAGAGGATCCTCCTCGTCGGGCATATACTTGCGTATCAGCTCCGACAAATCGAGATCGTCATCCGATACCTCGTCGGACACATCCTCAAGCGAGAAATACTCATCGTCATCCGGCACCGCGCCGTTTATATTCTGTTCGTCTGTTTCGGATTGCGGTAATTTTTTGTCTTCCATAAAATAACCGTACCTTTCCTCCTCTTTCGGGCAGTCTGTATAAAAACGCGGAAAATCCGCATATCAATCACCGATAATGTCCGCAGGATATTACTTTTTGTGATGCTGCATCGCCGCATGGCAGAGTATCACGGATGCCGCCGTTGATACATTCAGCGAATTCACATGACCGTACATTGGAATCGAAACCTGAAAATCCGACTTTTCCATAAGAAGGTGAGACACGCCGAGGCTTTCGCTTCCGAAAATAACCGCGCACGGTCCGGAGAAATCCGTATCATAGTAGGCTTTCCCGCCTGCCTCCGCCGCGTACACCCACACGCCCGCCCTTTTCAGCTCATCGACAGTCTGCGCAAGATTCGAAACCCTCGCAACAAGCATATGCTCAAGCGCTCCCGCCGATGTTTTCGACACAGTGGGCGTAAGTCCCGCGCTTCTTCTGCGCGGAAGTATTATTCCGTGAACTCCGGCGCACTCCGCGCATCTGATAAGCGCGCCGAGATTGTGCGGATCCTCGATTCCGTCCGCAATAACGATAAACGGCGCTTCTCCGCGCTCGGCGGCAAACGCAAGAATACCGGACACGTCCGAATATTCCTTCTCGGCGGCAAGCGCGACGATTCCCTGATGGTTGACCCCGCCCGAAAGAGAATCGAGCTTTGCCGAATCTGCATCGAGAACCGGGATTTTATTCTCGCGAGCCTGCGCAATTATCGCAAGGACGGAGCCTTCCCGCTTTCCGCGGAGCACAAATATTTTATCTATCGCACGTCCGGAACGCACAAGCTCCCGTACCGCATTTCTTCCGCACACCGCCCCCGGCGCGGCATCCTTTTCGGTCTCTCCTCTGCGATGCGGATGCCGGTAGGTTCTTTCGCTTTCGGACATATATAAAATCTCCCTGTAAGATCTTCGGGCTGTGCGAATTTTGAAACCCGATACTGCAAAAATCGCGCAATACCGAAAGTATGCCGAAGTCCCGTATGTACAAGGGATATGTAAATCCGTCGATCCTTCGGTGCGGTTCGGATAAATGTTCGCATTCTATGCCACATTAGTTATTATAGCACAAAAAAATCCGTTTGTATATATTTTTTTTAATATTTATCGTCGAAGCGGGCTTTTTTGCCTCCTTTTCGTTCGAAAAACAGACAAAAATCCCCACGCAGCACCGTTTTTCCGCTTTTTGACGCTATCGAAAGCACTTTCGTCCGTTTTTGCCCGCATCGACGGAAGCCAAAAGACTCCGCCCCAACAGTCAAAGGGGCTGTGCAAAAATGCACAGCCCCTTCGGGAATTTTGAAAAATTCAAATCAACCGACGGCTGATTACTGCTGTTCCCTCATTGCCGCGAAGCATTCGCTGCAGTATACGGGTCTGTCGTTGTTGGGCTGGAAAGGAACCTTTGCCTCTTTGCCGCAGTTTGCGCAAGTTGCAGTGAACATCTCGCGGTTCGCCTTGGTTGCATTCTTACGGTTGTCACGGCAAGCCTTGCATCTCTTAGGCTCGTTCTGGAATCCCTTTTCGGCATAAAATTCCTGCTCACCTGCGGTAAAGATGAAATCCTGACCGCAATCCTCGCATTTAAGGGTCTTGTCTTCGAACATTTTGCTACCTCGCTTAATATGGATAAATGAATTTTTTGCCCTCGACGGATTCCAACCGTCACCTTTGTAAACAACGCTCTCGATTAAGCTATTCGGGCATATATTTTCAGCGCTTTCACGCAAAAATACTATTTTTGATCTTCGTACAGCTCTTTAAGTTTTGTTCTGGCGCGAAAAAGCGCATTACTGACGGATTTTGCGCTTTGTCCGGTCTCCTGCGCAATACGGCGCGGCATCTTGCCGTCCGCATAAAGCATCAGCATCTTATATTCATAATCCGAAAGCACTCCTGAAAGCATTTTCAGAAGAGCTTCGGCATTTTCGTCCGAAATAATCCCCGAAAGAGGATCGGAAAGCGCAGCGGGAGCCCGCTTATCCGAAACAAGCTTCGGTGCGCGGCGGAATTTTCTGAGGAGAGAAATCAGCGCATTCCGTATGCAGGTCTTCGCATAAAGCCCGAACGTGACATCGGTCTGATCGGTATCGTACGTCACAGCCGCCCTGTAAAGCGCCAAATACGCTTCCTGCTCGAAATCCTCGGGCGTTGCATTGCTGTTTTCCGGAAGCATACGGCAATATTTATCGGCACTCACCGACACAAGAGCGGAATACTTTTCGCAAAGCTCGGAAAACGCTCTTTCGTCGCCGCTCTTTACTTTTTTCACCGTAACGAAAACATCTGATTCCATAGAAACGCTTCCAGCACTGCCGATTGTCGGCAAACAATCCGCAAATAAATTTACGCACACATCCGACCGGACGTATATACCGCGTAAAGCGCGGGACGGCGCCAGCCGCAAAGGCTTACGAAGTAAGGCGTAAAATTTCCCTTCTCGTTGGAGTTTGTCACACCGTGCCAAACTCGGGGACACAGTAAGTAAACGTGCAGTCACAGACTGACCATATACTGTGTCCTGCAAATATTATACCACAAATTGTTCAATTGTCAATAGTTAATTAAAAAACTTTTCACAAATTTTGTTGTGCCCTGTCAAAACTTCGAAAAATATCAGTCTTTATCAAACAAATAATTGACTTCTCCTGTCAAAAGCGCAATGATTCCCTTAAAAACAACCTCGGGACGCTCGGAATAAACATACCTCATCTGCTTAAGCTGATACTCGTTGTCCGCGCGAACGGTAAGATCAAGCTGGACTCCCTGCCGATCCTTTATCTCGCAGTGAAACAGATAACCGTCTCCGTCGGGACGGTAATTCTGATCGAGAACCGCGCCGCGCTTGGCAAAATCGAGATACCTTATCGCGCTTTGGTAGCTCTTTTCACGAACGATGCCGAGAAGGCGGTCCTTGAGCTCTTCCGCGATGACCTTTCCCGTTTCGGACACGGTATATGTCGGATGCCCCTTGGGGTTCTCAGGATCCTCACCTGGCTTGTTTTGAATTTCCTTTATATGCCCGGCGTCGAGCAGCTCAAAGAAATATGTTCCGAAATCCATGAAATTGACCATACCGTCCTGCACGACTATATCAGCCACCCGATCGTATTTGAGCGGATATCCCACTCTGTTGAGAAGATAGAGTATAAATACCTTTATATCATCCGGATCTTGCAAAGGCGCAGGAGTTATCATAAATCAAATCTCACTTTCATTTCTATTGCCGCTTTATCACCGACGAGAATGTTCGCGCACAGCCT
Organism: uncultured Eubacteriales bacterium; assembly: GCA_900550625.1. Taxonomy (GTDB): domain Bacteria; phylum Bacillota; class Clostridia; order Oscillospirales; family CAG-272; genus UMGS1312. The sequence goes on along the minus strand of URSW01000014.1, from coordinate 8,544 downwards.
CACTTTTCCCTTGTTTCCGAAAAAGACAGCATGGGGGAGCTGCACCTTATGCGCAGCACCCCCACTTTGTGCCGATCGATTTTTACTTGAGTGCGCTTGCGGTCTCCTCGGCTTCTTTCTGCTCAGCCGCGAGGATCGCCTCTTTATATGCCATGTAGTTCTTCATCTTCATGCGGGTGAAGTCACGGGTTCCGTTGAAGCCGTCCTTGTATCCCGAAAGGACTTTCTTATTAATGAGGTATGCGTCCTGGAGATAGATAAGCGGGATCACCGGCATATCCTCGGCGAGCATCTGCTCCGCCTGATGAAGAAGTGCGGTTCTCTCCGAAGAATCGGTTGCCGCGTATGCGCGTTCGATAAGGTCGTTGTACTCGCTGTTCGAGTATCCGGTTATGTGACCCTTTACGTCATAATTCTCGGAACGGAGGTCAACACCGCCGCCGGAGAAATCATCGGCGAAAACGGACAGTGCACCGAACGCATCGGTCGTAAGCATATTCATATCGACTGCGATAACGTCGAAATCTCCTTTTGAATAAGCATCGTTGAATTTATCTTCATAGAGATTGCTTATGGCATCGTTGCTTCCGCCGATGCGCGATCCCTTGAGAGCCTTGACCTTTACGTTGAATCCGAGATCCTTCCATTCGCCGGCAACATACTCTGCAACAGCCTTATCCTGCTCGTTGTCCTTGACGGTCAGGTCGAACGAACCGCCGGAAACTCCCGCCTCGCGGAGAAGCGCCTTTGCGCCGTCCATATCCGCCGCGGTGGAGATAAGCTTTGATTCGGAATCAGCAACCTCGCGGAAGTCCTTCTTGCCGTTCGCATCGGAAACACCGTAGGGGATGAGTCCGGTTGCCGCCTTTGCGTATGTAACGATACTTACGATCTGCTCACGGTCGATCGCCATCGAAAGCGCTCGTCTTACGCGGGCATCCTTGAAGAGATCGTTTTTTACGTTGAAATAATAGGTGTGCGTTGCAAGCTCATCGGAGATGACCGCCTGCTTTTTTACAGCCTCGCGCTGTGCGAGCGGAATGGTGCCAAGGTACCAAATACTGCTGTTCATATAAGCGTCGAACTGCGCGTTGATATCGCCGTAATCGTAGTGGGTAACGATTCTCCACGGAATAACGTACTTGTCAAGTGCGTCGGGCTTATCGGTATCGCGGAAGTAGTAGGAGTTGCGCTCGATACGGAGAGTGTGACCGTAATCGATCTGCTTGAGGGCGAACGGACCGTTCGTAAGAATGGTCGATGTCTTTCTTGCCCAGTACTCGCTGTTTGACGCGACCGTATCCTCACGCTGAGGAACCAGTGCGGGAGACGCGACGGTCTTGAAGAAAGCATCCGTATCTATATCGTGCTCGAAAAGAACCTGCAGGGTATATGTATCGACTGCGGAAGCGCCGAAATCGTCGATGGAGGCATCGCCGAATTTCACCTTGCGCGCGTTCCTTATATCGTAAAGGAGGCTCGATGCATCGCCGCGGAACTCGGGATCGATTATGCGCTTCCACGCATATACGAAGTCCGCCGCCTGAACGGTGCGTCCGTCGCTCCACTTCGTCGATTTGAGGTCTATGAGAAGCTTATACTCGCCCTTTTCCTCGTCGGTCGTATATGTATACTTATCCATAATGGCTTTTTTCCAATTGCCATTATCGTCAAGGTATGTAAGGCCTTCGAAAAGGAGTGCCGTTATTTTCACCATCGAATCGTCGGTGTATGAAAGTGCCGGATCGAAGTTGTAAAGCTCATCTGTAAAATAAACATCGATTATCGCGCCCTTGTCCCCGTCTTCAAGCGTGGAGCAGGCGGATAAAACTCCGCACAGAAGCGCCAATATCAGCGCCATGCTAATGATTCGTTTCATTTAGGGTTAGTCCTCCTTGGAATTCGCGGAAAAATCCTTTTCGACCTTCCGGATACGGATAAAGTATTGCGTAATTTTTTACTAATGTATTATACCACGCTTTCCGCCGATAATCAATCATATATTTTGTAAAAAAACAAATATTCATCTAAATGCACAATTGAAAAAAATATTTTTCGTCAGTTTGCACATAATAGTTTTATACGGAGGTAGCTCATGGAGAAAAACTGTGCTTATTCGAGAAGCGACCTCGCCTGCGAATGCATTGAGACGAAACGCGGCGGGCTTCGTGAATACGAAAGATACGGATTTCGCTGCACCGAGCTGACGATACGCGCCGGCGGCGAAGAAAAAATATACAAAAATAGTGCCGGAAGGTACGTCACCATGTCACCGGGGCGTCTATGGCTTTGGGACGACAGACGCGCCGCGCGCTTCACCGATGCGCTTGCGGACGAGATCACCGATTTCTTCGAAGCAGCATCGAAGCAGAAGATTTCGGAAAGCTCTTCGGTGCTCGTCTGCGGGCTCGGGAACAGGTTTATCACCTCGGACGCGCTCGGACCGCAGACTCTCGACAAGCTGACCGTCACGCGCCACGCTGTCGGCTGCGGAGGCATCCTCGATTCGCTCGGCTGCTCTCGCATATCGGCGATAGTCCCCGGAACGCTCGGACAGACCGGGATGGAGGCTCTTACGATAATCAAAGGCGGGATCGCGGAGGTAAAGCCCGATGCGCTCATCGTGATCGACGCGCTGTGCGCGCGCAGTCTCGACAGGCTTGCCGCGACCGTGCAGATCTCGGATTCGGGAATACGCCCCGGCTCCGGAATCGGAAACTCACGCCGGGAGATCACCGGGAAGACAGCCGGAGTTCCGGTGATCTCGATCGGCATTCCGACGGTTGTGGATTCCTCGACACTCGTCTACGACGCGCTTGAGCGCGCCGGAATAGGCGAATTTTCGGACGAGGTGCGCGCCGTACTCGACGGCGGTCGTGATTTTTTCGTTGCGCCGAAGGAATGTGACATGATAATAGACCGGGTGTCCTCCATGCTTTCCGAGGCGATAGAAAAAGCCTTCGGGCTGTGAGCCTTCAAGCATATTCCGCCCCCTCCGAAAATATCTTAGTATCAAAAGATACGTCCATGCGCGCAGAGCGCGGCGGGACGTTTATGCAAGCGAAAACTCCGTGTGGGGGAGGCATATATGAACGCAGAAATTGCGGGAAGAAGTGAATCCGGTCAGAAAAGTCTTATCGGTCCGTCGAAAAAATTCAGGAGCAGAGCAGGCTTTCCGAAGATGCTCGCCGCCTTTTTCTGCGCGTTCTCCGTTATGTCCTACACCGCTATAGTTTATACTGCAGCGGAAAAGGCGGTACACGGCGCATACGCCGAGCACATGATCTCGGGGATCCTCCGAAAGAGCGATCCCGGAGATGCGATAAGCGGCGACGGCGATGAAGAGATAAACGGCAATTTCGTTCTGAACGGCAGCACGGACGATCGGGAAAGCAATCCGAAAAACGAAGAAACCCCCGCCAAGCCGCCCGCGGGAGTCGGCGCTGCCTCGGCGACGCATCCGATAAAAACCGAGGATATGTCGTGCGAAAACATTTTTGCGCTTTCCAACCAGACAGGATACTCCCCCGACACCGAAGCACTTCTCGCTTCATGCGTAATTCCCGCATCGTCGGTCGGTAGCGGCGAGCCTCTCGTTCTGATCATACACACTCACGCCACCGAATGCTATTCTCCCGAAGGAGCAGCGGAATACGGCGAGGACACGGCGTTCAGAACGCACGATACCTCTTCAAACACCGTAGCCGTAGGGGATGCCGCCGCGGAGGTTCTCCGCGAAAACGGAATCGGGACGCTTCACTGCACCGAGCTTTTCGACGGGGAATCCTACATAGATTCATACTCGCGCAGTGCAGCCGCCGTAGCCGAATACACGGCTCAGTATCCGACGCTGCGATATGTTCTCGACATACACAGGGATGCGGTATTTTCATCCGATATGACGCTTGTCGCCCCGATAAGTCCGGACGGTGTCGCTCAGATAATGCTGGTCTGCGGCACGGACGAGATGGGCGCGGATTTCCCCGATTGGGAGGAAAATCTCTCGTTCGCACTTGCTCTTCAGAGCGCCGCGCACACGAAATATCCCGGCATGATGAGAAACATCAATCTGCGTCGTTCAACGAGCAGCTTGCAAGCCGCTATCTTCTCGTGGAAGTCGGTTCGGCGGGAAACACGCTTGAATCCGCGAAGGAAGCCGGGCGGCGCTTTGCCGAGGTTTTTGCGGGGGTCATCGGCTCCGGAAGGTAAGCTTCAAACTCAACGGCATCAGCCGAACATTATCTCCGAAGCCTCGCAAAGGTCGCGCAGTGCGATATCGGGAATCTGCCCTTCGGGGGCGGATTCAAGCATCGCCGCATCGGTTTCTCCGGTGAGGACAAGGAGCGAGGTCACGCCGGAATTTCTGCCCGCCGCGATATCCGTGTAAAGGCGGTCGCCGATCATGACTATCCTGCTTTTGTCCACGCCGAGCCTTGCGGCGATCGTATCGACGCATGATTTCTCCGGCTTTCCGAAATACTCGGGGACAACTCCGGTCGATGCGGTGACAGCCGCGGCAATTGAGCCGCTGTCGGGGATCCTGCCGTCCTCGGTCGGGCAGTTCAGATCGGGATGGGTCGATATGTACCGCGCGCCGAGCGAAACGAATTCGCACGAATATTTCAGCTTATTGTACGTCAGTGTCGTATCAAAGCTTGTAACGACGATATCGGCATGAGTGCCCGGAACGATCTCGCCGTCATCTCCGCAAATCACGTTTATCCCGTGCTTGCGGAAGGATCGGACAAGCTCCGGCGTTCCCATGACGTAAACCTTTTTGTCGGAGCACTCGCGCGAAAGGTATTCGGCGGTGACGTCTCCGGACGTCATGATCTCATCGCGCGAAGGCTCAAAGCCCATACGCGAAAGGCGGATTATATAGAATTCGGGTGTTCTCGATGCATTGTTCGTAAAGAAGAGCACCTTTTTCCCGTTTTCACGCAGTTTTTTTATGAAATCGACCGCGGGGCGGAATACGTTTTCACCGAGGTAGATGGTTCCGTCCATGTCGAATACGAAAAGCTCCTTTTCGGAAAGCGTTCTTTTGATTTGTTCTCTGTCTGTTATCATATATTCTCCGTGTGTTGATTTTTTTGCGAAAATGTGGTACAATGGACACGGTATAATGTATCTACAAACCTGCACGTTTACTTACCGTGTCCCCGAGATTGCCGCCCGGCAATCTCCGACGTATTTCTTTAATTCGTACGACGGTATTATATTTTGCTGAACCTGCACGTTTACTTACCGTGTCCTATTTCTTTATTGCGGCGCCGCATTGATCGTGCCGCTTAAGAAGCATTTTCCGCTTCCCCGATATGTTGTCTGATGGCTTGTTCGTGTTCGGCACAGTATGCGTAGGCGGCTTCCATAAAATCGGTTATGCCGTTATCATGATAGAGTTTGTCTATTGTTTTCAGTACGGGCGTCCTGTCTATCATCATATCCTGAAAATACGAATACACACAGCCCCCGTTTTCTCTCGGGAAATACGGATTGACGGAGCTCAGTCTCCGGTCGCTCATCAAAGCCTCCACGACCATTTCGCTCAGCATCCATTTTAACGAAGGCATTTCGTATTCTTCGTAACTGTCGCCGAAATGACCGTTCCAAACATAAAACCAGAAATAGTGGATGATCTCATGAAGCGACATACCGAGTGCGCCTTTTTCGCTGCTCTTGCAGAACACGTCAAAGCGCCGTTCTTTCAAGAATCTGGGGCAGATCGGATTCAGTGTGATATTTCCCGTCAGATCATTATAAAGTGAACGGGCGTCAAGTTCAAACGCATCGGACAGCGCGTCCTCGATCTGACTTCTGTATTTTGAAAAATACTCGTTATAACAAACAACCTTTCCGTCCAATTCATCTTTTGTGCTTCGGTATATATCCGAGAACACTTCGAAAAGATACTCTTTCCTTCCGGCAAGATCCCGTCCGGTGATTTCATTCTTATCTATCTGAGGATAAAAATACAGCAGCGGCTCCGACCAAAAAGATGACTGCTCCTCCGTTTGAAACAGCATGATACTCTCTATTGAATATTCACAGCCCGGATTTTTATATGTGACATTCATTTTTTCACCCCGTAAATTCCGTATGCGCGTATGCTCCGTTTTCTCGTCATAACGTAAAGACCGAGCACGGCGCCGTTTACATTCGCGCATATCGGTTTTAATACATAATATTCATTCAGCCGCGCTTTTGCCGTTTTTCGGCAAGCGGCTGCATCGGTGGTTTCTCCGCCGAATTCCCCGAAAAGAAAGGCAAAACAAATGAGCAGAAAAATCGTAGTCGGTATCGACATAGGAGGAAGCACGACAAAGATCGGCGGCTTTGACATTACCTCCGGCAGGGGAGAGCTTATGGCGCCCCTTTTCGTACATGCCACCGATCCGATCACATCAATATACGGAGCCTTCGGCAAATTCACCGATTCGAACGGGCTCGAGCTTTCGGATATCGAAAAGGTAATGATAACCGGGGTCGGTTCTTCCCACGTTTCGCGCCCGCTGTATTCCCTGCCCTGCGAGACGGTGCCGGAATTCCGCTGCATCGGTCTCGGCGGCTTATATCTTTCGGGGCTTGACCGCGCGATAACCGTCAGCATGGGCACCGGAACCGCGCTTGTTCTCTCCGAGCGCGGGCGCGAACCGGAGCACCTCGGCGGTACCGGCGTCGGCGGCGGCACGCTGATCGGGCTTTCGAAGAAACTGCTCGACATGGACACCGTCACGCACATAACCGAGCTTGCCGAGGACGGCGATCTTTCAAGGGTCGATCTCCGGATAAACGATATCTCCTCATCGCCGGCGGGAAGACTCACCGAAACCATGACCGCATCGAATTTCGGAAACATATCCGACCTTGCGACGAAATCGGACATCGCCCTCGGAATAATAAATCTTGTTTTCGAAACGATCGGAATGGTCAGCATATTTGCCGCACGCAACCATTCGATAAGGAATATTGTCCTCACAGGAAACATGACAGGCGTAAAGCAGGCGAAAGCCATATTCAGCGGGCTGAATTCGCTGTTCGATATGAATTTCATCATTCCCGAAATGAGCCGCTTCGGCACGGTAATAGGAGCGGCGCTGTCCGGGATCGACAGTACATATTTTGAATGATTTCCGTACTGATTTTAAGGGACTGTGCACAATGCGCAGTCCCTTTTTATCAGAGAATTCTTATAACCGAGAGAACCTTTCCGAGCTTGCCCGATGAAAGCATATTGCGCATATCTCTTTCCCTTATCTCCCCGGTCACGATCTCCGCAGTTCCCTCAGGGGACTCATCGGAAAACGTGCATTCGCCGAAGAGCGCTTCGGAAGCGTCGGAGAGCGCCTCACGGTCCGCGGACTCCGTGCGCACATAGTATCTGAAGGAAAGGTCTTCGAACGCGGCGGTGTCATCCCTGTCCGCCTTTGTCCAGCGGCGCGGATATTCTGCGGCAAAAGCGCCCGTCATTATCGCGCACACATCGGAGATCATCGCGCCCGCCGTCGGATATCTTCCGGCGCCGCGTCCGTAGAACATTACGTCTCCGGTGGTCTCGCCCTCCACCCATACTCCGTTGTAGACGTCGTTTATATTTGCAAGAGGAGCCGACTGACCGACGATAAACGGGCAGACGTACGACGCGATCTTTCCGTCCTTTTCGCGGAAGCATCCGAGAAGCTTCACAGCTCCGCCCATTCTGCGCGCGGCGTTTATGTCGTCAGGGGTGAGGCGGGTCATCGTCTCGGTATACACGCTGTCCTCGGAAAGCATTTTACCCGTGGCTATCGCGGTAAGGATCATTATCTTCCTCTGAGCGTCGAAGCCGTCTACGTCGGCGGAGGGATTCGCCTCGGCGTATCCGAGATCCTGCGCCTCGCGCAGAGCCGAAGCAAAATCGGCTCCGTCCTTCTCCATTTTGGTGAGAATATAGTTTGTCGTTCCGTTCAGTATTCCCGTGACCGCCTTGATCCTGTCGGACGCAAGCGAGGTTTTCATCGAGCGGAGCACCGGAATTCCGCCGCCGACCGCCGCCTCGTAAAGATACGCGGCATTGTTTTTCTCCGCCGCCTCGAGAAGCTCGACGCCGTGCTTTGCGACAAGCTCCTTGTTTGAGGTCACGACGCTCTTTCCCGCATTGAGTGCGGCAAGCGAAAACTCAAGCGCCGGATGTACGCCGCCCATCGCCTCGCAGACGATGCCGACACTCTCATCTTTGATGATCCGATCTATATCGTGAACGACGCGGTCGCCGTAAGGCGAATCCGGGAAATCACGAAGATCGAGAATATATTTAAGATTTACGGGGCCTCCGGCAAGCGCCTCTATCCGTTCTCTGTTCTCGTCAAGAACGCAGGCAATTCCGCCGCCGACTACACCGAATCCCAACACTGCTATATTTGTCATGTTATCCTCCGAAATAAATACATAATCCGATGGATTAATTTTATCACAGGGAAAGGGTAAAATCAAGGGGAAATGACGCGCATATGAATTTTTTCGCTGTAGGAATGTCAATGATAGGTGACAGTGACTCCAAAAAAT